>CAUWCC010000021.1:0-28319 GCA_963556805.1 uncultured Bulleidia sp.
TGATTTCTCATTTTCTTCTTTTTTTACCCACCTTCAGTGCAGAAGACTCAAAAAATTAAGCTATTCAATTTTGACTTTATTCTACACGATACGGAAGGATTTGGCAAGTATTTTAATTTCTGGGAAAGCGGCCACAAGCTAAAATTCGTTTTTATTTCCTGACAACTTGTCGGGAAAATTCATGTTCTGCTTTAGAAAAAGCAATCGAAAAGATTGCGTAGCCGACACCATAAGGTGTCGTTCAAAGGGATTGGGGTGCTTCCCCAAACCCCTTCGAACAACAACTGCGTTGTTGGCTTAGTTCTCCTGTAATCTTTGGCTGATATCGAATCAGGATCTATTAGGGCGATTTGGTTAGGTCCACCGAATTTTCCCTACGCCTTTTCAAATATCAGTATTCTTTGATTCATATGAAGTGCTATGGAGTACATCTTCGAGCCAGCCTATAATTTCATCCAAAGACGATGTATTTAATTGGTAAAAGATATGATTACCTTGCCTTGTCCGTTGGAGAAGGTTTGCTGAGTTTAAGACAGCTAAATGCCTGGAAACAGATGCGTCCGTAACGGGAAAATGATTGCAAATTTCTCCCGCAGACATTCTGCCGTTTTTGAGCATACAGAGTATCTCTGCTCGTATAGGATCGGCAAGCGCTTTTAATTTGCATTGTAGCGACATTCTGTGCTCCTCTATTTTACTCTACACACTTTTCAAAAAAGAGCTTTTCCAGTTCTTCAAAGTTTTTGGCGTTATCTGTCATGGAGATTTTTCTATTCTTGTCGAGGAAAATAATCCGATCACAAAAGTTTGACACAAGATCCAGATTGTGAATTGAAAATAAAATCATACTTCCCCGATCTCGGTACTCCGTCAGCAGTCTTTTTAATACGGCTGTGCTTTCTGGATCCAGTCCATTAAAGGGTTCATCCAAAATCAAATTCTTCGCACCTGATAGGAATGCCGCCATCATATAAATTTTCTGCTTCATTCCAAGGGAATAGTTTGCAATATAGTCATGTAAGCTGTCCTCCATATGAAGAGCTTGCGATAATTCCTCTATCTGGGGGAGAATATTGTCTTCTGTCCGATGATAAAGTTTTACAATAAATTTCAGGTATTCTTCACCGGTGAGGTTCAAAAACATTCCTTTATCATCCGGCACATAAAATAAATGCTCTCTTGCCTGCATTTGGTGATGAGGAATTCCATCAATTTTTACAATACCGAAATCCTTGAAAGATGCCTCGACCATAGATGTCAGCAGCGTCGTTTTACCAGTTCCATTTCTGCCAACCAGAGCGTAAATACAGGAATCCGTCAGCGAGAAAGAAACCTTTTCTAAAATCTTTCTGCGAGAATAGGATTTCCCGAGCTCAATCACTTCTATCATTCAGTTCACCTCCTGTACGGCACGAATAAGCGATCTCAAGAAAAATAAGAACGACCCCGCACAGAGTAACAAAGAGTATCAGGGAAATCCCCGTACAATATTTTTGCCATAGATTAATCTCGATCACCGTCAAAACCAAAACCGCAATCAAAACATAAAACTTGCTGAGATTTCCGTGTAACAGCTCATTTGTGCTATTGGCGGTTCGGGGCATTTTGAAGTCAAACAGAACGCCGAGCCAGACACATACATAGTTTATGATCGTTCCATACAGCAATAACAGAATTGCATCTGGGAGTGAGATCTTTCTGAATATGAGGGTAGCGGCCCAGAACAGCAAGATCGTCACCTCTCCCCATAGAAAACCATGAAGCGTTTTCCAATAGAACATCTTCTGGGAAGAAATCGGAAGGAACGCATAAAATGTACGATTCCCATCGCTTGAATACGCTGTACTGGACACTGTATTGACGGCTGCGCAGGACACCAGCAAAAGAATCTCGATCTGATACGGGACAAGAAGCTCAGCCCCCAGAAGTTTTTTGGACAGCAAGCCTGTCAGCAGCAATACCGTTATGATATTTTTGATGTTTGAGAAAAATAGCAGTGCCTTATTTCTGGTAACACGCTTCCACTCAAGGAAAGAGTATGGATTTCGCACAAGACAATTTCTGCTATGAACCATACTGTTTTTGCGCTGAAATCCTTGTACATTCTGGTATGCAAGCAGATAGCAAGCGTTGATCTTTGTCCGCAGTCGGGCAGCGACGAAAAGTGTACCTGCGGCTATGGTCAGCGAACTGCATAGAATCAGTGTAACAGAACGGCTGGTCAGCATAGGGACCATAGTCATTCCCGCACCGGCACCCAGCAGCAAGACAATAGGTCCTGCAAATTGGAGAACAAGAAAAACATATCCAACAGACCGATGTGAGGTAATTGTTCCAATCGCTACAGACAGTAAAAATACAAGCAGATTAAGAGAAACCAACATTATCAAGCAATAAAGAACGGCGAAACTGACAGCCAGAGCGTTTCTGAAACAAAAGAGAAATCCTGCCCAATAGACCGCTATGCAGAGTTCTGCCTGTAGGCAGATCACTTTTTTCAAAAGCACAAAAATCACCGTACCGCTGTCGATGGGAAGGGGCAGTACATGCTCAATCTTCTCATTGGCAAACAGAAGATCGGGAATTTGATAAACCGCAATAAATGCACTGATTCCAAGCACGATTACGGCAAGATAAGAAAGATGTGTATGGAGTGGACCGGGAATATACGTCTTCAGGGCATACCAAACCATAAATCCTGCATAGATTCCTGCAATCAGCCCGGAGACAGAGAAAATAATAGATGGCTTTCGTTTGGTAAGGATTTTCAACAGTGTTTTGTCCGTCATAAGACTTCTTAAAGATTCATGCAATATGCAGCCATCATCACAACAAAGAGCAATGCAAAGATGACCGTATTCATCTTAGATAATCTTTTCTGCTTGATGAGAAGCATATTGATCAGAAGTGAAATCACGGGAAACAGCCATACGCCCAGGACACTTGGGATGGGATAATAAGTACCTCCAGACTGTAAAATAGAGATTTCCGGAGGCAGAACAAACAGCATGATCCCTGAAACCACGAACATCAAGATTACAATCGCAAAATTCAGGATAGCAAGTTTTTCATTGTTTTCAGTATAATTCCCACCGAGAAGTTTCTTTAATGTGTTGCGAATCATTTTTTACTTCCTTTCTAAGTTGGCTCAATTTATGTGAGATTTCAAAAAAGCGGTTATCATCTTTTAATTCAGCGAATATCGGATTATCTAAAACTGAACTCGCTATACTATCTTTAATTGCCTGCTCACTGCGAACCATCATGTGCCCAAGCGTCAGATTTTCGTCGAACCACAAATCCATCAGGTCAAAATAGGGATCGCCATGAAACTGAATCGGATAGATTTTACTTGTGGCTAAATGAGTGTATTTTTTTAATACTTCTATCGTTTTTTCAAAATTTCTCTGTTTTGCATAGCATTGTGCAACTGCCAGATAGAATGGGAACACAATAGCCGGATGCAGTGTTTCAAGAGAAAAAGCATCAATCAATGCATATGCTTTTGATTGTGTTTCGTTAAACTTTTCGGGTTCATCCGCAACCACACCAAGATAACTGGCAAGAAGGTTCATCATCACCACAACATGCTGATACAGGCCAACCTGCAAGATTCCTTTGGCCTTTTTTATTTCTCCGGAACGTCGATAGGCACTGGCAAAAATCGGTTCATCCGAAGTAAAAGAAAAGTCAGGCTCACCCAACAATTCGAGTACTTCATCAGAGCGATTCAGATATAACAGACACATGGCTTCCATACTGCGTGCCTGCTTTTTAAGGTCAATTTCATCTGCATGCTTTTGTATGCGCCTAAATAGGTCGATTGCATCGGTCAACAGTATGGATGCACATTTCTGATCTTGAACCATGCCGCTATGCGACATATACAAACTACCAATTTGATACAGCAGGGGAAAACAAGAATAGTATTTTTGTGTCAGCTCAACACATTTTTGCTTTGCTGTTACAAAGGGTTCTGACAAAAAATTCTGCGATAATTGCTGAATACTGGATCGAATCTGCCGTTTAGACATCTGCGGCTCATATCCGAGTAGTTCATCAACCGTGATACTGAAATACGAGGCAATCCGTGGCAGCAATGTAATGTCAGGATATGAAGTTGAAGTTTCCCATTTTGATACTGAAGCTTTGGAAACGCCCATATATTGGGCTAAATCATCCTGCGTAATGCCCTGCTGACGTCTGCACTCGATGATCTTCTCGCCAATTTTTAGTTCTTTCAATGGCTCCGCCCCATTTCGCTATTATTATACGAATCAGAATTTTGTAAAACAATGGAATCATAAGCAACATTGGTTGATTAAGTTGCTTGCTGAGAAACATTTTGTTTGTCATTCCACAGAAAGACCGGGCTCACCAATGATGATAAGCCCGGTCTGATTATGTGTAGATTCGTTCGGTAAAGCTGATTTCTTCGGCCTACGCCTTGACCATGTTCATGTGTTGTGCCCAAGCCATCTGATTTGTTGCCTTGTCTGGAGCTGGATTGCTCTCAAGAAGTTGCTTCTGGATCAGTTCCAACCTTATCCCAACGGAAGTTTGTTGATTTACAAATGAAAAACAGGCACCTCCAAGATTTTTACCTTGGTAGTGCCTGTTCATTTTTAACCAATCCTGCATGACAGATGCCATAAGTAGTAATTTTCGTGGATTACTGTTTTATGACCACCCATCTATCCGTATAGCGTTTCACTTTCCACCGGATAATGCCAATGCAAAACGGGCAATATCCGTATACTGCCCACTTCACATGCAATAGTAATAACAATACTTTCTGCCGGTGTTTTTCATATCTAGACAAAATTATACTTCAGAAAAGGCTTATCATACAAACATTTAGTTTCTGAAACAACTTTCAGGTGTATTTATCGATCTTCTCGCTTACAATTTCTTTATGGAAAACAAGTTTTTAAAGTTTTGCGGCATGTTTGTACTACCGTTGATCGCTGCTGTACCGCTATTACTTTGCGGTATCACAAAATATAACTACACAGGTATTTTAAACATCACCGGTCTGCGTCCTTATGCTATCGCAGGAGGGCTTTTCCATGGGCTGATCCTATTCCTTCTTTTACAAAAGATCCACCCTGCCAAAGTGAACAAACGATTCCTATTCTTTTGGTTCCTGGGTATCATTACGCCTTATGCCAAAGGTTCTCTCCTAGGGCAATGCCATCTCCTATTCGCTTTAGTTGGTACGATCATATTGCAATTTTGCATATATCCACTTTGGTACAAAAACCATACGATCACACAATGTTACTTCGCATCCTGCTTCTTGACCTTTCTGATCATCATTACAAGCAATGCTATAACCGGTCCTGCTGAACTTGCCTATGCTGTCCCTTTACCGATCTTACTATCTCTTCTTTGCAAATAAAAAGACCGGATACCCGGTCAAATGATACTTAGTTAGCAAAATACTTTCTACGTTCTGGACTCAGATTATCACAGTAATAACGAACTGTAAGAGCTGGATCTACTTTGCCCTCTGCTGCAGAATCTACAACGAATGTATCACCTTCCAGCATGCACTCGAGCATAGCCTTGCATACAACTGCAAGATTATCCGCACCTGCTTCTACTTCTGTCAAAAGATCATCTGCCTTTACTTCAATGTAGAGCCAATCCATACCATTGGCCTCACCCTTCTTCCAGTTGATGATATCAATATAGTCCTGAACAGACTTAAGCTGAACGACCGGCTTTACTTCAACCTTAACTTCCGGCTGTACCTCAACCTTAACTTCTTCCTTCACCTCTACTGGCTTCTTAGCACAAGGCTTCTTAGCACAAGCTTTCTTTGTTGCTGTCTTAGTTGTTGTCTTAGCTGCTGTTGTTTTCTTTGCTGCAGTCTTCTTCACAGTTGTTTTCTTTTCCGCGCCTGTATTAACTGCAGCTGTAGTTGTCTTCTTAGCTGGCATGAATAAATACCTCCTTGGAACTTAGCCAATTTGATTATAGCATAATTTCTAACACACAATCAGATTTCCGCAATATTATGGGCTTTTTTGATACAATGTCATATATTTCCATGATCTATAAATTCTTTGTGTAATCTTAATGCAGGTACGTGATAGAATGGATTTGAAGGATTATTTATGATCGTAGACACAATAAAAATGAAAGAAATTGAACAGGAAAGCGGACTTTCTGTCGATGCTTTAATGGAGCTTGCAGGCAAAGCTTGTGCAAAAGAGATCGAAAAATCTTTAACAAAAGAAAGTCATGTTCTTGTCCTGTGCGGAAAAGGAAATAATGGTGGTGACGGTCTTGTTATTGCAAGACATCTTTCTGCTTATGATACGACAGTGTACTTAGCAGATGGTGAACCATGCACAGAAGCTGCTAAAAAGGCATATGCTGCTCTAGAGAAAGATATGCTTGTTTGTACAGATATCCTCCATGCTGTGACCAATGCGGATGTGATCATTGATGCGGTATATGGGTTCTCATACCATGGCAGATTAAAACCAGAATTGAAGAAACTATTCTCCATGGCAGCACATAGCGATGCTTATATCATTAGTATCGATATCAACAGTGGTGCGGAAGCCGATACTGGTGAACATGATGCAGATGCGATCGTATCGGACGAAACATATGCCTTGGATTGCTATAAACCCTTTCATATGATGCGAAAAGAACATCATCTCTTTCAAAAAGTAAAATTAATCCCTTTAGGTTTACCGCATTTGTGCAAAGGTATGCCCGAAATGGATGAAGCATGTTTCTTTGCCAATTTTCCTAGAAAGAAAGAGAACGCTTATAAAGGAACGTATGGGAAATGTACGTTGATCGGGGGAAGTTATGGTATGGCTGGTGCTTTGGCATTAAACATACTAGGTGCACAAACACTTGGTGCCCCTTACATCAATGCCGTATGCCCTGCTGAGATCTACAGTATTGCTGCAAATCGTTTCCTAACGCCTGTCTTCCATCCTTACCAAGAACATGATCCCTTATCCGTCATTGAACCGCTTCTTATGGAATCGAATGCCATTGCCTTCGGCAGCGGATGTGTCAACATTGCCCGTAAGTTAGATATCATGGACTTTCTCTTCCAAAATGCAACATGTCCGATCATTATCGATGCTGAAGGCATACGTCTTTTACAGCATAATTACTACGTTTTGAAGTTTGTCAAAGTACCTGTGATCCTCACTCCTCATATTGGAGAGTTTGCTATGCTTGTTAACCGTTCTATCGAAGATGTCATGCATAACAAGATACAGCTAGCTAAAGACTTTGCTAAGGAATATGATGTGATCATCGTACTCAAAGGACCCCATACGATCGTCGTTTCCCCTGAAGGGGAACTATATATCAACCAATCAGGGTGTCAAGCTCTTGCGCAAGCTGGTAGCGGGGATCTTTTAACAGGTATGATCACAGCAATGTGTACCTTTACAAGAAGTACATACCAAGCTGTATGCATGGCTGTATGGGCACATGGATATATTGCTGAAATAGGTTCTAAAGAACACTCCATGCAGAACTTTCCGTTGCAAGAATATCCTAAAATTATGGATCAGCTGTTTCAAAAACATCACTTTTAGTCATAAAAGGCATGACATAGCGTCATGCCTTTCTTCTTGCTTATCCCTTTAAACCCTCTTCCTGTCTCTGCATGTTCTCTACGACAACATCATAGATATCACCAACAGACTGCGCATATTCCAGGATCAACCAAGGTTCATTTGTATGAAAGTGGATCTTGATCGGATCACCATCACCACCTACTGCTAACAAGCAGTCACCCTTGAAATGTTCCAGAATATAATCATGGATCTCATCTTCATCAAGATCTTCTCCATCAATAAGAAGCTGTGTATCAAACTTAAATTCCAACTTTTCCATAAGGACCTCCGTCTTTTCTAAACTATATACTTTTTATACCTGATGCGCAATCAACGATACCGGTATGTACCACATTGCGAACAATACAACTCATCTTCTTCCATTTCTGCTCCACATACAGAGCATACATCTTCTTCCTCTATGACATGTGTCAACACACTCTTACCGACCATTGTCATCGTAAAAGCAAGAACACCGCATACAAGAGCAAACAACATATCACCAAAGACATACTTCACGATACATCCAATCGTAATACCACAAACCAATGCAACCATCTTATACACCTCGATCCTGATTGATATTCACACGATATACTTTGTCATTTGATATAACATCTACAGTACCATCTTCCGAAATCACAATGCCAACAAAATACTGTCCTAGATCCATTCTGCGTTTAATATAGTTGCACGTACTGTTATATCTAGAACCACGTGCCATGTTGCCTCGTGTTACAAAGTCACCATCCAAGATAGCACCAATACAGCTGGACATACAATCCGTATCCATCAATACAGCGCCATCGATCGATGTCACACTCGGTACCAGCATAGGATCTGCAGAAAGATCTATCGCATGAATCCCAATGGCATGTTTTGCCGAACATATACGCTCTGTTTCAGCAGCAATGTCATCTTTAGCTCCAATGATGAGGATCGTACCATGTGGCTGTAAAGAAGCCCTTGCGATCACATCTGTGATCTTAGCAGACTGTTCCTCGGTGATTGTAAAATCCACTTTATTCAAAAGATTATGCAGGTTGTTATCTGCAGCATGCGGCACATAAATATGATAATGCCCGCTGTTATAAGAGATCATCTTTGTTCCATCAAAGGTGATCGTCATGGACAAATGACCACGTATCCGGATCTCACATTCATTCGGGAATACCGCCTCTGCTGTCAAACCCTTAATACGACCTGTATCACCGATCACAACTGCAAGATCTTCATCACTCAATTCCAATAACTTCCGAATCTGTCGTAGATTTTCAACAGAAAAATCGATGGGATCTGTAAAAGCGATCTTAAGACCGCTCCTCTTTGTACGATGGGTACCTTTCCCATCGGTACGAGAAGCAATGATACGGCTGTCCGCATATGAACTCTCATATGTAACTGCAGATAAGTTTTGCAAGAAGTTGATATCTAAACTATAGAAGGCATAGAAGAACTCTACGATACCAGTTGAGATCACCAACTCACTCATCATTGACATACGCATCTTCTTTACACCTTGGGTCGTAATGATGTTAAATATCTCCTTCATAAACGCATCTGTAATAAACGTAAATGGTGAGATGCCGTCTTCTCTAAAGTCAAAGACAATAAACACATCATCTCGATACCACGTATATGAATTCTCAAAATTATCGATCTCAGCTACATCTTTGATCATTCTTTCCTCTACACCATTGAGACCCCTGCCGACAAGTGCTGTCTTGTAACCCCCATTCTTCAGTCCTTCTTCTGGTGTTACCTGATCACATGCAAACCAGATCCTAAAATCTGGAATATCATTTGGATCATCATATAAATGCCGCATCAAAGCTGAATATTGGTCTCTGATCTTCAAAAAGAGATCATTCCGAGAGATCGATGCATCATCGATCAATGCTTCCCAGTAATTCTTCTTTGTCATATATTACCTCGCATTCTCCCTCTCCATATTTAATACCGTATTCAAAGATGCTCCCACAAGCATGATATACATCAAGATCCTTAACCAAAGCAAGATCAAGAACAATGCCGTTAATGACCCATAGATCCCATTTCCCGAAAAGAAGATCGGAATAAAGATAGAGAACAGTTTTGTAAATATCAACCAGCATATACCAGTAAAGATACCCCCAGGCATCTGTTCTTTGATGCTTCTTTTTCCACCAGGCAGATACGCAAACATCAGTACCAATACCACACAAGTACCTACCGCCGTGATGATCGTACTAAACTTCATCATACTGACGATACGCAATGCTGTCTTCATAAAATCATATTCTCCTGCAAAGTATACCAATGCTCTTTTTATAGAAGAGCCAAACAATTGGAATATAAATAAACATGGCAATAGTACAAGAAAAGATATGGTAAAGAGAATAGGTGCCAACAATGGCTTCACACCTGTTGCAGCATCTGGGGTAATACGTTGCAATCCTCTTTGAATGGCACGCATACCACTAGACGCAAACCACAGGAATGTCAAAGCAGCCATTCCTGCCACCAATCCATAACTCTGTGTCCTCATTCCCAAAAAGATATTTGTTACAAAATCTCTGATCTGTGAGATCTCAGGTAGGAATCTTGTCAACAATCGGCAAAAAGCTGTATAGTCCGTATTTGGGATCAAATTAACAAGAGACACAAGCAGCACCATGAACGGAAAAGAGGCAATGACAATATATAAAGTTGCATTGCCTGCATATACGCTCAAGTCGTTATCTGCGGCGATCTTCATGATCGCTTTTGTTCTTTCCCAAAACTTTTTCCTTTTCATCCGAACTATTATAGCAAATCAACAACAAGATTCCGCCCGTCTTTATGCTGTGTATGTCGTTGTCTTTTATTGATCTTTGATCTTTTTCCAGATCCTTGCACCATAAGGAGGCAGCTTAGCATCTTCCAATTGATGTGGCCATACAAGCATCCAAGTATGGTCCATATACCAAGCTTTGCAAGATTTTTCACTTAAATTGCAATCAATCACAAAATCATCTTCCCCTAATGTACGTTCATAAACAAAGCGATCTTTGTGCTGGTCTAAGACCTTAAAGTCACCATATACCAATGCTTTCTCACGATGACGCAGTTGGATCAAGAAGCGATATACTTCTTCAATGATAGGATCATCTACCTGCCCATAGGCATTGCCACACCATGGCAATAATGCTCTCGCATGGTCACGTGTTCCAGCCTTCACAATAGCAAAAGCTTCTTCCTCTGTCTTTCCTTCTTGTATCAACTGTGCATACACCCCCTTTGATTCCACATCATGGATCGCATCCATGTTTGCAAAATCAATGTTCGCAAGACCCATTTCATCTCCTTGGTACACAAATGGTGTTCCTTTCAAAGTGAATTGCATCACTGCTAATAATGTGCATATCTCCTGCCGGTATGTACCGCTAGGATCGATCTTGGATACCATCCTTGGATTATCATGATTGTTATAGAACAAAGACATCCAGCAGTTATTGCCATAGTTTGTTGTCCAATCCATGATGTAATCTCGGAAATAGTTCAGATCATACCTATAGTCTTCAAAACGTGTATGTCCTGGGGTCTCTAAGTGATCAAATGAGAAGATCATATCTAGTTCTTGTCTTTCTTCACCTGTAATAAGTTTTGCCATCTCCATACCTAAACCTGGTGTTTCCCCAATCGAGAATGCATTGTACTTTGCAAAACTATTCTCATGCAGCTCATGGAGATACGTATGGAGGTTTGGTCCATAGTAGTAATGTTCAATACCTGTAAATCCCATCAACTTCCCTACCGATACATCTCCATCTGGTAATCCTGGATCTTTACTAATGTAATTGATGACATCCAAGCGGAAGCCGTCTACTCCTTTCGCCAGCCACCAATTCACCATATCACTCACTGCTTTTCTAACAGCAGGTTCATCCCAATTCAGATCGACCTGTTTTTTAGAGAACAAATGCAATGCCCAATCTTTGTTCTCACCATACTGATCCCATGCTCTTCCTGAAAAGAAAGAAGTCCAGTTATTTGGTACATGTCCTTCATCTTGACGAATGAAATACCAGTTGCGGTATGGGCTCTCTGGATCCTCTATTGCACTTTGGAAACATGCATGTTCATCACTTGTATGATTCACAACAAGATCCATGATCAGCTTCATGTGACGACCATGGACATCTTCCAATAAAGCATCAAAATCAGCCATCGTTCCAAACATTGGTGCGATCTTTCTATAATCCCGGATATCATATCCATTGTCGTCCATCGGACTGTCATAGATTGGTGAAAGCCACAAGGCATCTACACCAAGCTGTTGCAAATGATCCAGCTTACTGCGGATCCCTTGCAATCCTTCTTTTGTAAAGGAACGGGGATAGATCTGATAGAACACAGCTTCTTTCCACCATGCTGGATGGATTTCACCTTTTCCATCCCCCGGTCTATCCTCTTCACTATTTACAAGTTTTAAGAAGGCAGGCCAAAATCCTTCATCCAATATCTTAGATGCCGGCTTGACAAGTTTCTTGAGTTTGATTGCAGAAACAAATGGATTTGTGATCACTTTCTCACGCATCCCAAGCTGCATCAATATCTTTGCTAAAATATCATGTCCAACAGGATTTTCCCACACATCCTTTACCCTGCTGTCCATGGTCAATCTCTTCTTTTCCATATCCTTTGACTCCTAGTATTATTTTAACAAATATCTATGTTCTAGTTATTTACATGATGGTGTGCTGAGAAGGAATCTTCTTGCAAACCAAGGAATATGTAGCCTTTACTTTTGTAGTTTTCAATGATAGAAGGCAGTGCTTCAGCAGTTGTTTCTTTGCCATATGTATCATGCATCAGAAGTACGATGTCCTGGGCATGACTGCTGACCGCATTGTTTATGATTTGTTGTACTGGTACATTTCTACCAGAAGCATCCCCACTGGATACATTCCAATCAAAGTATACATATCCCTTATCTTCTACTTCTTTTGTTAGTTTTGTCATAAGACCTGGTGAAGTACGAGCAGATACTGTGTTAGAAGAACCACCTGGAAAACGGATCAAATTCGATTTCTTTCCCGTAATGCCTTCTACCATTTCCGATACTTGCTGGAGGTCTTTAAAATAGGCCTCTTCTGAAGCATACACAGTATCATAATCGTGGGTATACGTATGCAGACCGATCGTATGTCCTTCATGAAAAGCACGTGCAATCAAATGATTCTGTCCTAAGGAAGTACCAGTCACAAAGAATGTTGCTTGGGCATGGTATTTCTTCAACACATCCAAGACCTTTGCGGTATTAGGAGAAGGTCCATCATCAAAAGTAAGATATACCACCTTACTGCCATACGCTGGATCTTTTTCCACAGTTACCTTTCTTTCTACTGTACAGACATTTCCTGAACGATCAGAAGCAGTATATGTCACATGGTATATACCAGGTTTTGTGCTATCTACCAGATGATCGTCATATTGATATTGTGGAGAAGGATCATAGTCATCTTGTACAGATATACCTTGTTGATAATCAGCTTCCTTTCCCTGTTTGATCTGCATGTCATCAAGCCCCGATAACTGCGGTCCTTGTGTATCCTTGATACGATGCAGGACAGCTTCTGCCTTCGCTTGATTTCCATATGCATCTTCTGCCAGGATCGTGATGTGATGTTCTCCCTCTTTCTGCATATCCCTTGGATCTTCAAAATGATATGACACTTCACTATGATCGTTTACTTCCTGGATGAAATCTTCTGGTTTTACTTCCCCAATAAGATCTTCTGTCACATCCTTTGTTTTTACCACTGGTACGGTTGTATCTTTTACATCAAAACATACTGAATATCTTTTGTTATGATAAACATATGTCACACATTGTTCTCCTACTTGGTCAAAGTCTACTTTCCCCTCTATCTGGACATCTTCTTTATGACCAAATGCTGCATAGATGATCGGGTCATGCATATCGATAGGTTCTCCTGCTTCTACTTGATATGGTGTTTCTACTTTCAATGGATGCATGATCAGCCACGCTAAAAAGATCACACATCCAACCATACCGATCACACCCAAAAGTCTTAGCAATTTCAACTTTTTCTTTCTCATTTTTCCCCCTATAGCAAAAAAGTCAGACTATGGTCATGTGCCACACCCTGACTTCTCATTTCTCACTTTGTTTTACGACTACGCTTTACAACCGTCTTTTCTTCTTTGTAATTAAACTTGAAGACCGCACAGCCATATGCTGGAAGAGCATACTCCACATGGTACGGCATACCATCACACTCACCACAACTTGCTGTAAAGGATGTCTTACGACCCTTTTCTACAGCACCATTTTCATCAAAGATCAATGTATATCTACCGGCTTGCGGTACACCTACCATGTAATCTGGACGTTCCACTGGTGTAAAGTTGATCACAAAGAGCAAAGCATTCTTTCCTGTTTCATCTTTACGGATAAAGGAGAAGATCGAACGATCTGCATCATCGGCATTGATCCACTGGAAACCTTCCCAAGACTGATCCATACGATACATAGCAGGATACTTCTTATACATATGCAATAGATCTCGCATAAATAACAAAACAGAACGGTGCTGCGGTTCATCGCATAACTCCCAAGAAAGCTGTACTTTCTCATCCCATTCATGATCCTGAGCAAACTCCTGTCCCATGAATAATAACTTCTTGCCGGCATGTCCGAACATGAAGAGATAACCACACTTCAGATTCTGGAACTTCTCTTCTCCAACCCCCGGCATCTTGTTGATCATGGAACACTTCAAATGCACAACTTCATCATGTGACAGGACAAGAATGAACTTCTCACTTTGTGCATAACTCATGCCAAATGTCATCTTATTGTGATTGAACTTACGGAAGTAGGGATCTAGCTTCATGTAATCAAGAAAATCATGCATCCAGCCCATATTCCATTTATATGTGAAGCCAAGACCATCATTTTCCGGCTTATCTGTTACTTTGGGCCAAGCTGTGGATTCCTCGGCAATGATCATCGTACCGTCTTTTCTGCCTCTGATCACAGAATTGAGATGTTTAAAGAATTCAATGGCATCCAAATTACCATTACCGCCATACTTATTCGGTATCCACTCACCATCTTTACGCCCATAATCCAAGTAAAGCATAGATGCTACCGCATCTACACGCAGACCATCGATATGATATTCATCATACCAATACAACGCATTACCGATGAGGAAGTTCTTTACTTCATTCAAACTGTAGTTGAAGATCTTCGTACCCCAATCAGGATGTTCTCCCATTCTAGGATCTGGATATTCATATAACGGTTCACCATCAAAATCCGCTAAAGCAAAGGCATCTTTTGGAAAATGAGCTGGCACCCAATCCAAGATCACTCCAATACCAGCTCGATGCAGATGATCAATCATCCATTGGAAATCTTCTGGTGTTCCATATCTAGATGTAGGGGCAAAATAACCACTTACCTGGTATCCCCAAGAACCATCAAACGGATGTTCGGCAATGCCCATAAGTTCTACATGTGTATATCCCATCCATGTAAGATAATCCGCAAGTTCTACACCTAACTGACGATAGTTCTTAAAACCATCCGGATCACTATCACTTACTTCATTCTTACGCCATGAGCCAAGATGACACTCATAGATAGAAAGAGGTTCTGCATAAATATCTTTCTTTGCAGCTCTTTCCTTCATCCACTTTGCATCCTGCCATTGATAACTGTCGATATCTGCTGTCTTAGAAGCAGTACCTGGGCGAAGTTCTGCTGAGAAAGCGTATGGATCTGCTTTGAAGATCGTCTCTCCCTCTGCCGTTACGATCGCATACTTATAGATTTCTCCAAAACCCATATCCGGCACAAAGGCTTCAAATATACCAGATGTTTCCAACGGATACATTTGATCTACACCCGGCTGCCAGCCATTGCGGTCACAAACTACAGAAACTGCTTTTGCATGCGGTGCCCATACTGCAAAATGCATACCTGTTCTGCCGTTTACTACAGTACGATGTGCACCAAGTTTTTTATAACACTCATAATGAATGCCTTTTCCAAATAAGTACCTGTCCATAGACGAAAGAAACGCCGGACTTACTAGTACTTCCCCTTCATTAGAAACAGAAGTTGTATTCACGGATCTTTTCACTGTCATAATGCCTCCCGTATGATTATGCTTATATGTTTCTTGTTTTCCTACTATTAAAGATAACATAAACAACACATGTCGGTTCACAACTTTCTTCATGTTTAGTTGGTTTTTCACGCCAAGTTTTCTAATCTTGTGATATTTCTACACTTCTTCCCTGTTTTTTTATTTTTAGTGTTGACATGAATGTGTTATGTGTTATTATAACTAAGCAAACAGCGAAAGCTGATTAGCACACCGCACCAGTGGTGGAATGGCAGACACGTACGCTTGAGGGGCGTATGGGGCGACCCGTGCAAGTTCAAGTCTTGTCTGGTGCACCATCAAAAAGGTATCGTTCATACGATACCTTTTTTGTTATATACACCACAGCACTTTTCTATATTTTGGTGTATTCTAATAAGAAAGGAGTGCGCTATGTATAGTAAATTGAACTTGTTTACGCATGATGGTCTTTTTCATGCGGATGATGTATTTGCAACTGCAATGTTATCAATGATTGCGGATGATATTCATGTAGTAAGAGGTGGGGATGACGATGTACCGACTGAAGAAGGCTGGATCGTCTATGATATCGGCGGTGGTGAACTGGATCATCATTCCCCTGAGAATAAAGAAACAAATGGCTGCCACCCGGATACAAATATTCCATATGCTTCCTGCGGTCTTGTTTGGAAAAAGTATTATCAAGAGATCCTGCAGGCACAGGATTGTCCAGAGGCCTACTATGACAAGGTATACCAGAAGTTGGAGAACTCTCTTATCATTGGAATCGATGCGGCAGACAATGGTGTAAATCCTGTTATGGATGCACTCAATAACATTCCTAATATTTCCGATGATCAAAGAAAACATGTCATTTCACAAGCCAATTATGGTTATACTGTTTCCCAGATCATCAAAGATTTCAACCCTACATGGAACAGCACATATGATCACTATGATGCATTCTTAGATGCTGTAAGTTTTGCCAAGGATATCTTATATAACCGCATCGACAGCATCATCTCTGCTTTAGATGCTAGAGACCATGTACTGCGTTGTATCTCCTACAGTGCCGATCACATCATGATCATGGACAAGTTTGCCCCATGGGAAGGTATCTTGAATTCGCAAAAGTTTGATCCAAAAGCACAGGATATCTGGTATGTTGTTTACCCGGCATTACGTGGTGGATGGAATGTACAGTGTGCTTTGTCTGATCCTGATGATCGTACAAGTTACCGTCATCCATTGCCAAAAGAATGGTACGGTCTACGTGGTAAAGAACTGGCAGATGTATGCGGTGTAGAAGGTGCGATCTTCTGTCATGTATCTGGTTTCTTAGCAGGTGCCAATGACCAGACAGAGGCACTCACTATGGCTGGTATTGCCTGCCGTACAAAACAATAAATTACAATGGAAAGCAGGAGCTGCGTGCTCTTGCTTTTTTCTTTGTTCAACCCGATAATGATCCTTTTCTTTCACTATTCACAACCAAAACTTAATGATGCCAAGCCTTTGCCATACATAAAAAGAGCGGATCTCACACAAGATCCACTCTATAACTATTCTTATCTATTAGTTATCACTTCTCTGGTAGTTATTGCGCATAGCATCACTTGCCCCCGCCAATACCTTCTCCAAAGCAGCATCCGCAGCCTTTCTCAACATAGCTGCGATCTCTTCATTTGCCTCAACACAAAGATCCTGACGCTTATCAGCACTAGAATTCTTGATCAAGTCATCATACTTCTTGATAATCGTACGTGCCTTAGCAACAACCCCTTCTCTATAACGCTCAATATGCATGATGTTTTTAGCATAAGCCGCATCACTCAAAGCAGCGATCAATCTAGATGTCCAGAAGAAAGAATCTGTTGTCACATCCTTTGTCGTACAGGAAACATAATCAGGCATATGCGGTACATCTGTATAGAATGGGATCATTGTATTAAATGCATTTGATGCATAAGCGACCCACTCCAATACTCCCTGACCTTTCGGCATATTTGGTCTAACTTGCAATAGACCAAAGAAATCTGTACGGTTGATACCGATCGTACGATACTTACCAGCTTCACTGTTCTTACCATATGGATTATATGGTGTACCTTGATAACAAGAACTCAATATATCCTTCACATCTTCTGCTGTGATCTTATGTTCAGGAACCATAGACCATGGCAGATCATCACTCAATGGTGTATAGTCCGCATTCTCTCCATCCCAACGATATGTACGCGGATTCAATGTACGAAGCATATACCACGCACGCGGTGTGTTATAAACATGGTCGCTCTCTGTATGAGAACCAAAAGCAAGACGCGGATTGAATTCTCCATTCATAGAAAGATCCAGATCATTCTCTTTCACAAACATCTTAAGATCAGCAGAACACATAAAGTCTTTCTGTTCTCCATAAGCATCATCAAAGTCAAAGTGATCCAAGCCAAACTGGTTAGGCATTACGACATAACGATCATCTGGTACTCTAGCAGCGATCCAATGATGACCACCAATGGATTCCAACCACCAGATCTCATCACGGTCCGCAAAAGCAATACCATTAGATTCATATGTACCATACTCTTCCAGCAAAGAACCAAGACGAAGGACACCTTCTCTAGCAGAACGGATATAAGGCAGTGTCAAAGTTACGATATCTTCTTCACCGATACCACCGGGTACTTTTTCACCCTTCTCTGTTTCATGCTTCACAACAAGCGGATCTGCCCCCAGAACACGCTCATTGGAAGTGATCGTCTCAGTAGCAGTCATCACAACATCTGCCTCATTTGCACCAGCACCAGCCCAAATACCTTCACCATCACGAGCATTTGGCATTGCTGTATAACGCAGCGGATTCTCCGGCAGATCCATCTCTACCTGTGAGATCACACTTCTATAATGACGAGGCTGTTCCTCAGGATGAACAACGACCATCTTCTTAGGCATATACTGCCCAGATGGGGAATCATCATTACGGGCGATCATGACACTACCGTCATTGGACGCCTTCTTACCAACCAAAATTGTTGTACAAGCCATATTGCATTCTCCTTTACTATTCTTCTATATTATCACTTTACACATATAGAATATTGTCAAATCACCCTCACGCCAACTTCATATTTAATGTGATACCATGTCTTGCAGATTTTAGGAGTGAAAACGATCGTATGCTGCAAATCAAAGATATCAAGAAAGAATATAGAACTGGTACTCTTGTCCAACATGCCTTAAATGGCGTTAGTTTAAACTTGAGAGACAACGAATTCGTAGCAATACTTGGACCTTCTGGTTCTGGTAAAACAACATTATTAAACGTCATAGGCGGTCTTGACCGTTATGATTCAGGTGAACTTGTCATCAACGGTCTTACGACCCGTAAGTATTCAGACGCCGATTGGGACTACTACCGTAATCATACGATCGGTTTTGTCTTCCAGAGTTATAACCTCATCCCTCATCAAACACTGCTTGCCAATGTAGAACTCGCTTTAACGATCTCTGGTATATCTGGAAGTAAGAGAAAAGAGATGGCTTTAGCAGCATTGGATGCAGTAGGTTTGAAGGAACAAGCACACAAGAAACCGAATCAATTATCCGGCGGACAGATGCAGCGTGTTGCCATTGCCCGTGCTTTGGTCAATGATCCTGATATCGTGTTAGCAGATGAACCAACCGGAGCATTGGATTCCGAAACAAGCATCCAGGTCATGGAATTGTTGAAGGAAGTAGCTAAAACAAAACTTGTCGTTATGGTCACTCATAACCCTGAACTTGCTGAAAAGTATGCTACACGTATCGTAACGATCAAAGATGGTGATCTAATCGGTGATACAGACCCTTATATCCTTTCAAAAGAAGAAGAGAAAGAAGCAATCGTCAAGAAAGCGGGCAAGTCTTCCATGTCTTTCAAGACTGCTCTGTCCTTAAGCTTCAACAACTTAATGACAAAGAAAGCACGTACTTTACTTGTATCTGCTGCAGGATCCATCGGCATCATCGGCATTGCCTTGATCATAGCTCTCTCCAGTGGTGCCAATGCCTACATTGCTAAAACGGAACGGGAAGCTATGGCCGCATATCCGTTACAGATCACAAGTGTAGGTTACAACATACCAGCAATTGCCGAAGGTGCCGCCGCGGACATGACTGAGACCTCTCAAACACCTGATGAAGTTGGTGTCATAGATACCATCTCCCAGATGTTCTCAGGCATGGCCGATAATGATCTGAGATCTCTCAAAGACCATATCCAAAAAGATCCGGATTTCCAAGCAAACACACGCAGCGTACAGTATATATACAATGTCACACCAGAGATATGGCAAGAAGAAGCGGATGGTGTATACAAAGTATATCCAAGTAAATATACAGAACCAGGTTCCAGTAATAAGGGAGAGTTCTATGAACTGCCAGGTGACTCTGCTTTATACGAAGATCAATATGATATCAAAGCTGGTCATTGGCCTAACAATAAAAACGAAGCTGTCTTGATCCTTACCCCTGGTGATAAGGTCACTGATACGATCTTATATACACTAGGATTACGTGATAGAAGTGAAATGGACGCCATGATGGATGCCATGCAGTCAGGTAAGAGTGTTCAGGTAAAAAAGGATGATAGTACATATACTTTTGATTCTTTCCTCAACACCAAATTCAGAGTCGTACCTGCTTCTGCTTATTATCACTATGATGAAGCCAACCATGCCTATACAAGCATGATGAATGATAAAGCTTTACTACAAGAAACGATCATGCAGGGAGAACCATTGACGATCACAGGTATTGCTGCTCCTAAAGAAGGGGAAAAGAATACGATGTTGTCTTCTGGTATCTGGTATCCTTCACAGTTAACGACAGCTATGATCCATGATGCAGCAGAAAGTGATGTTGTAAAAGCCCAGCTGCAGGATCCAAATACAAATGTCTTTACAGGGGCTGCTTTTACCGATGAAAATGCTGCGGATACCTTCTCATTAGAGAACATATTCACGATAGATGCGGAGGCCTTTGCGCAAGCTTTCAACATGAATATGACATTACCAACCACATCTGTCCCTGCGCTTGATCTCAACATCGATCCTAGTACATTACTAGATCCTTCTGCTCTTTCTATCGACTTACCAAGTATCAGCCAAGCTGATATCACTAAGATCATAGAAGCAGCCAATATCCAATTAGATTCTAATGATCTAGCAGATCTTGCCGGCAAATTAGTACAGGGATATGACCCTGGGGTATTGAACCAATATATAAAAGATGTAAGCAGTTATCTAAATACACAAGAAGCAAAGCAGATCATTACCGATTTCTTGCAAAATATCGTAAAGAAAGATGCCGCAAATACATTGACACCGGATCACATCAAAGACATGGTCATGACGATCATGCAGGGATATCCTGCCTTTGCGAAAGAACAAGAAGATCCAAATGATTTTGCAAATAATCTTCCAAATTACTTGAACAGTCAGATAGCTCTTACAAGCCTCAACACAAGTGCAGAAGATATTTTGCATAGTTTTAAAGATGTCACGATCACAACAGAAGATATCACTAACCTTACAACCACACTTATGCAAGGATATGAGGCATATGCAAAAGCAAACGATGCTGTGCTTTCTGATGCTGTGATCCAGTCATTCATAGACCACCTTAACTCCCCCTCCATACAAGCAGCAATCCAAGGTACTGTTCTCCAATCTATTGATACAGAAGCAGTTTCCAAAGCTTTTACAGATGTCTTGCAAAAGAATATGTCAGGTACGATAGCAAGTCTTTCTACCTCTCTTAGCAATTCTATGAACACTTTGATCAATCAAGTATCCAACAGTATCACTAACAGTCTTTCTACTACGATATCCACTATGACGAACAATCTAGATGACATGTTCCAGATTGATCCCAATGCATTAGCAAAAGCAATCAAGATCAACATGACACCAAGTGACTTGGAAGCTTTGTTATCTTCCCTTATGAGCAATGATTCCAGCTCTTATGCAAATAACTTACGTCAGTTAGGATATGCAGATATCACCTCACCTGATGAAATCGATATCTATCCCTTAGACTTTCATGCCAAGGAGAATATTACAGATCTTCTTACAGCGTATAACAATGATATGAAAGAAAAAAATATGGAAGATAAAGTCATCGTATATACAGACTACACAGCAGCCATGTTATCCTCTGTCACAACGATCGTAAATACGATCAGTTATGTCTTGATCGCATTTGTTGGTATCTCCCTTGTTGTTTCTTCGATTATGATCGGTGTTATCACCTACATCAGTGTATTGGAAAGAAGAAAAGAGATCGGTATCCTGCGTGCTCTTGGCGCTTCCAAGCACAATGTAGCAGAAGTATTTAATGCGGAAACATTCATCACAGGTCTTTTAGCTGGATGCATTGGTGTTACGATCGCATCATTGTTGTTGATACCTGGCAATGTATTGATCCATGCTATTACAGGTAATACCGAGATCAATGCGTATATGCCTATTCCAGCAGCGTTAGGTTTGATCTTATTAAGTATATTGTTAACCGTATTAGCAGGTCTATTACCAGCCCGAAAAGCTTCTAAGAGTGATCCTGTTACAGCATTAAGAACAGAGTAAATATTGACATGAAGTCTATAATATTAGTTGTATAAAAAAGGAGAATTTATGACAAAAGTTGATGTTATTTCCGGCTTTCTCGGTGCCGGTAAAACTACCCTGATCCAGAAGTTGATTTCTGATGTATTTGCAGGTCAGAAAGTTGTTCTTGTAGAAAACGAATTTGGCGAAATCGGCATTGACGGCGGCTTCTTGAAAGAAGCAGGTATCGTTGTCAATGAAGTCAACGGCGGATGCATCTGTTGCACATTGCAAGGTGACTTCCAGGAAGCTTTGCACAAAGTCATGCATGAATATGAACCAGATCGTATCATCATCGAACCTTCTGGCGTAGGTAAACTTACAGATATCTTGCATATCGTAAAGTCTGTAGAAGGTCTCACATTGAGCAGCTATAGTACAGTTGTGGATGCTAAGAGATGTTCTATCTATCATAAGAACTTCAAAGAGTTCTTTGATGATCAGATCTCTGCTGCCTCCTGCATCATCCTCTCCCGTACACAGTTCACTTCCCCAGAAGTTCTGCAAAAGGACTTAGATATCGTTCATGAATTGAATCATGATGCACGTGTCATCACAACACCATGGGATGAACTCAATGGTAAAGACATCTTTGCCGCAATGGAAGGTTCCTTCACAATGCCAGAAGATCATGAACACGATCACGATGAATGCTGCTGCGGTCATGATCATGAACACGATCACGATGAATGCTGCTGCGGTCACGATCACGAACATGATCACGATGCATGCTGCTGCGGTCACGATCATGAACACGATCACGATGAATGCTGCTGCGGTCATGATCATGAACACGATCACGATGAATGTTGCTGTGGTCACGACCATGATGCAGAACGCCGTGCTAAAGCAAATGAAGGCCTTTCTGAAGGCAATCACATCCACCTTGGTGAAGAAGCACACGAAGGTCATCACCACCATCATCACCATCACCATGACGGTCATGATGCAAATGAAGTATTTGATTCTATCGGTATTGAAACGATCAACCACTACACAGAAGAAGATATCCGTAAAGCACTCTCCAGCTTAGGTGATAACATCGTCCGTGCTAAGGGTATCGTACCAGACAAAAATGATGGCTGGTTATTCTTCGACTATGTACCTGGCGATATCGATATCCGTAAGGGTGCCCCTGCTTACACTGGTCTCATCACTGTGATCGGTGAAAAAGTAGATATTGAATTAATGAAAGATCTATTTGGAGTGAAGTAATGGCAACACCAGTATATGTATTCACAGGTTTCCTTGATTCTGGCAAAACCACATTGATCAAGGATACAATCAATGACAAAGACTTCATGAACGGCATTGACCGTGTATTGCTTCTATGTATGGAACAAGGTGAAACTGAATATGATGAAAAGTTCCGTGATGAACACCATCTCTATGTAGAATACTTTGATGACATCAAAGCACTCACACCAGAACGTCTCTTAGAATTAGACACGATCTACCACCCTTCTATCGTAATGATCGAATGGAATGGTACTGTTGCCCTCAATGACGACCTGTTCATGCATCTGCCAGAACATATGCCTCTCGTACAGATCCTCTCCACAGTAGACGCACAAACATTTGAACTCTATATCAATGCTATGCGTTCTATGCTATACGAACAGCTGCGCTACAGTGACACTGTCATCGTCAATCGATGCAAAGAAGATACAAACGTACGTATGTTGCGAGGCAATATCAAAGCAATCAATCCTACAGCTGCCATCTTCTATGAAGGAAACTATGGTGAACCTGTTGATCTAAAGCAAGGTCTATTACCATTTGACATCGATGCAGATGTCATTGATGTCAAAGATGAAGACTATGGTCTTTGGTACATGGACGCTGCTGAAAACCCAGAAAAATACGCTGGTAAAAAAGTTATTCTCCGCGGCTTCTATGCTGAGAAACTCCCAAACTATAACCAGACATTCATCCTTGGCAGAAAAGCCATGGTTTGTTGTGAACAAGACACAAACCTCTGCGGTATTACTGTCACAGGTGTAAAGATCTGGGAAATGAATATCAATGATTGGGTAGAAGTAGAAGGAACACTCAAACCACTGCCATTAGAGAATGGTGCAGAGACCCTCGTACTGTATGCATCACGCATTGCTCACTATGAGAAACCTGCCCAAGAATATGTCACATTCAGCTGATACAAACAAATAAGGTCTGCTCTTCTCGTATAAGAGAAGACAGACCTTTTTTCGTTATAAATCAGATAAGAAGAACATAAATGTAGAAACCATTATCCCACCATTTGTCCAAAAGCATCAAAATACTTTGTTTACCAATGAAAACGACAAACGACAGCATATGTTTTTCATTCAAAAAACACAATAAAAATCTGATTATCCGCTAAAACACAGTATCTATCAGCATTTTCAAGGAAACAAACACATCAATTTACTACTTATTTACTACTAACGAATGAGCCTTGATACGCTAGTTTTCTTAGATATGCAAAGATATGGTACAGCACATCAGTATTGAAACAAGAAAAATTTAATATTTCATAGACTATGGAACGCCTAACATGACGTTCCTTTTCTATTTCCAGCCGTTCTTATTGGACGGCTATTTTATTACTCAAAACGAAAGGAGCATTAGACTTATGAAAAAGATATTAAAGCGATTGTGTACGGGCTTCTTAGCTCTTGCAACTGTCGTTACTGCTTTACCGAGTACACCCGTCCATGCAGAAAGCAAGCAATACTGGACGGAAAGTGCGGAGCGTGTCGGTATCATTGAAAAAGTAATGAATGACGGTTCTATCGGTTCGACATTCAATGAGGGCTATATGAAAGTCGAGGGCGAAACTGCCTATTGTATTGACATCAATACAGATTTTAAGAACGGTTACAAGACCAGAACTGACGCAAGCACCCGTATGAGTGCCGACCAGATTTCAGATGTGGCGTTATCCTTAGAATATGTCAAACAGTATGGCGAAGCTCACAAGGAATTGAATTATAAACAAGTTTATCTGTTGGAACAATGTGTCGTCTGGCAGAGATTGAGCGTACATCTTGGCTGGCAATGTGATAACGTGCGAGCTTCTTATGATGAAATTCCAAAGGCTACGCAGGACGAAGTTTTCTCTGGTGCGAAAGCCTTTGTCAAAGAGAATAAAGGACGCTATGAATGTGGCGGTTATATCTACTCTGGCGAGGGGCAGGAATTAGGACAATTCTGGGCGAAGCTGAATGTCGGAAATGCGAAACTGCAAAAGACTTCCAGTAATACCAGCATTACAGACGGTAACGGGAATTACTCAATCGCTGGTGCAACCTACGGTGTCTTTTCTGATAAGGACTGCACAAAACAGCTTGCCACCCTTACGACTGATGAAAACGGAAATACAGATGTTGCAGAGGTAAAAGCAGGCACAGTCTATATCAAGGAATTATCCGCACCAGCAGGATATAAAGTGGATAAAACTGTATATTCCTTAAAGATTGAAGCTGGAAAGACAGCGACTTTGAACGTATCTGATACGCCAAAAGTAACAGACACTTTGATTGAGCTTTTCAAGATTGATATGGAAACACAGAAAGACAATCCGCAGGGGAACGCTTCTCTAGCAGGTGCGGAATTTACATGGAAGTATTATGCTGGCTTCTACAATAAAGACAATCTCCCTGCCGAAGCTACTCGTACATGGGTTACAAAGACAATCGCTGAAACTGACAGCGACGGGATAACCCACTACATCACAAAATTAGCGGACGCATACAAGGTATCTGGCGACAGTTTCTATATGCAGGATGGTAAAGCCGTTCTTCCTTTAGGAACACTAACCGTAGAGGAAACGAAAGCTCCAAACGGCTACTTGTTAGACGGTGCATATATGCAGACTGGCGATAAGTCCGAACAGATTAAGGGCTTATATGTAACACAGATTACCGGGGACGGCGACCTTGCCGTACTATCTGGAAGTAACCAGTTTTCTGTATCAGACAAGGTTATCCGTGGCGGTGTGAAAATTCAGAAACGAGATTTAGAAACGGGCGATACAAAGCCACAAGGAAGTGCAACCTTGAAAGATACTGCTTTTGACATCATTTCCTTAAATGATAATGCGGTATTGGTTGAGGGCAAGTTATACAAGAAAAATGAAGTGGTAAAGACAATTCGTACAGATATTGAGGGTATCGCTTCTACTTCTTCTGACCTCTTACCTTATGGAAAATTCCGTATCGTTGAAAGTGAAGCTCCCGACGGTTACTTAACTGACGGTGCAAAACCGATTGATTTTACAATCACAGAAAATGGAAAAATCGTGGACTTAACCGACGAAGCCCATTCTATCTACAATCAGATTAAGCGTGGAGATATTGAGGGCGTGAAAATCGGTGCAGGCACACATAAGCGTCTTGCTGATGTTCCCTTTAGGATCACAAGCAAGACGACGGGCGAAAGTCATGTTGTGGTAACTGATGATAACGGGCAATTCTCCACTTCTGCTGACTGGGCTTCCCATAAGCACAATACCAACGCAGGAAAGACCAGCGAGGACGGTGTGTGGTTTGGAACTTCTGAACCAGACGACAGCAAGGGTGCATTACCTTATGATACCTACATCATTGAAGAATTACGCTCTGATAGTAACAAAGGCTTTGAACTTATCCCACCTTTTGAAATCGTGGTATCAAGAAATAACCTTGTGATTGATTTAGGAACGCTGACTGATGAATACGAAAAAGAAATCTCTATCCATACCACAGCGACCAGCAAAGACGGCGAAAAGACTATCCTTGCAGGAAAAGAGGTAACAATCGTTGATACAGTCAAATTAGACGGGCTTAAAAAAGGTACAAAGTATCAGCTCAAAGGCTGGCAGATGTTAAAAGAAGAAAATGCCGAGCTTATCATTGACGGGAAACGTGTAGAAAACGATTATACCTTTGTCGCTGATGATGAAGAAATGAAAGTGGAAATTGCCTATACATTCAATGCGTCTGCTTTAGGTGGCAAGAACCTTGTTACCTTTGAAGAATTGTATGATTTCAGCAATCCAGACGAACCCGTAAAAGTTGCGGAGCATAAAGACATTGAGGACGACGGGCAGACGGTACTTATCACAGAGCGTATTATCAAGATACATACGACTGCTACCGACAAAGACGGTAACAAAGAGCTTGAAGCTGGAAAAGAGGTAACAATCATTGATACCGTAACTTTAGAGGGCTTAGAAGTCGGCACACAGTACAAACTTGTGGGCTGGCAGATGTTGAAAGAAGAAAATGCAGAGCTTCTTATCAATGGAAAGCGTGTGGAAAGTGATTATACTTTTACTGCTGACAGCGAAACTATGAAAGTGGAAGTTGCCTTTACCTTTGACGCTACTTCTCTTGACGGCAAACAGCTTGTAACTTTTGAAGAATTGTACGATTTAAGCAATCCAGACGAGCCGAAGAAAGTTACCGAGCATAAGGATATTGAGGATAAGGGACAGACGATTACCTTTAAGGAAAAGCCAGAAGAACCAGAGAAACCCGAAACACCACCGACACCAGAAAAGCCTAACAGACCTAGCGACAGTCCCAAAACGGGCGACAGTACAAATGTAATGGCATTTATCGTGATGTTGCTTGCGTCTGTTGGTGGACTGGCTGGAACATATCTTTACAAACGCCGTAAAATGAAAAAATCATAAGGCAGTAACGGTATGAGAAAAGGAAAATCACGCTCTCCGCCGAAGCTGTCAAACGGCAGACTTTTGCTTATTCTGGCTTGTCTGCTACTTACCTGCAAGAACACGGATAGTCAAGGGTGCGTAAGCATTGATTTTCCCCTTTACTATCGGTGGGATTGCTGATACTTCCCGAACCGCCAGAATAAGAAATCACAATCAAAAAACTTATTAAAAATAGAAAGAAACGAGGTAAAACAATATGGAAATGAAATATGTCGTGCCAGATATGGCACAGTCTTTTGGAACTCTTGAA
>CAUWCC010000022.1:0-27088 GCA_963556805.1 uncultured Bulleidia sp.
ATTGACAGAGATAGAAGCCCCAGAAGGCTATTTGATCAATCAGCCTGCTTCTCAAAAGATCACGGTAAGTGAAGAACATCAGGTGATTACTTAAAATGGTTCGTTTTTAATTGGGATATTTTTCACTTTGGATATATACAGTATATATTTGCTTGTGTAAATTTAACAACTGAATATATTTGATGAAATATATTCAGAACTTTTGATAGGTTGTCACTTTGTAAATGAAGAGGGGGCAAAAGTATGAAGTATTTCAATTGTTAAGCTGTTTTTGATGAACAGGGGGGCAGGTAAAATCCGTTTCTCGGCCATAAGATACGCAAAGTGATCCTGCGTCATCCTCCCATCGATCTGCACCAAAACCAAAGAAAGAGAATTGAACGAATTGGCTTGAAATAGTACTTGGTACGATGATTGTTTTTTTGTTTTGTAAGATTAGGCAGTGCTGGAACGAGCATTACGATTACTACATTTGGTAGTGATTTCTATACATATACCTATAAAGGCATTGTAGAGATTACCAAGATCCTTGTTTCCATCAATCAAGGTATTGCATGGTTGATCATTGCTTTTAGCTGTGCTATCACTGTTTTTCTATGAAATATTGATTGCGGCATCTTATCATGTGAATCTGATCATACAATGATTGGGACCTTTTTTCTTTTCGATAGAAAGAAAGCGGACCTTTTATAGATCCGCTTCTCTACATGTTCTTATTTGATGGAATCAATCAGTTCCAAATAAATATTCTTCAATTCTTTTACTTGTGACTTACTGACCTGATATTCTGATAATTTGTCAGGATCCAGCTTAAAGCCATCTACGATACCCATGTGATGTGCAGTGATCTTACCATCTTTGACAGCTACAACTTCCGGTACTTGCATCACTGGTTTTTCCTTGCCGGTTGTTTCGTCTTTCTCACGATCCAAGATTGGATCAAGACAAGTATACAATGCCTGAATCTGATCACTCTTTTCTTGATTGGACAATTGCATGAAGGCATCAGAGTAGATATTGACATAGAATACCTTAACGCCTTTCGCTTTGGCTGCTTCATTCAACACCGGCATCACACGATTGCACCACGGACATGTTTCATAGCTATAGATTACGATACCTGTACCATTTACAAACAACTTCAAAGACTCTTCTGTTGTCACTTCCTCAAAAACATGATCTGGATCATCCAAGAACATATAAGCAGACATATCGGTCGGTAATGTTGTTAATTCGATCTTGCCGGCATTCTTTGCTGGTTCCTGCGAAACAACGGGGGCACTTGTTTCTGTAGGCTTTCCTGCTGGTGTACAACCTGTTAAGAGCAATAATGAAGCAAGCATATATTTCCAAAGTTTCATGTAGACCTCCATCTTTAACTGTTATAGTATACATAAGAAATCTGAACAAAACGTGAATAACAAAAAAGAGGTCGCCCTCTTATTTGCCGGAATTATCGATGACCTTGCCGTTAGGTAAAGTCACTTCCAGAGTTTCGGATAAACTTTTACGAAGAAGATCATCCAATTGGTCATTCAGTTTCTGGCTCTTCTTTTTATTCATACGTGAAACAAGATCACTTGACTCGGATATGATCGGAATCTCTGTCGTATCCTCCCGTACTGCTTCATGAATCTCTTTGATCCGCCAACTCGGAACTTGAGAATTCTGAAATCCATTGACAAGAAGTACATCCACATCCCCCTCAGCATTCTTGATCTCATCTGGATTTGTAATATATCCAGAGACTTCACTGCCATCATCCAGTATGACTGTCACGAACTTTGTGACATATTCTTTAATCACATCTGTATTCATTACTTATTATTATAACAGTGAAATGCTAATAGTGATACTATTTTGTTTTCGAATGGTACATAATCATGTATGTGAACAGAAAGATGATACAATTTTGTGTTGCAAATACAAGACTATTCAAGTAGGCTTTATTATGTTATTTCTGTTTACTGACAATAGATGGAGGAACCTATGTATACTTTTGAATGTGATTATATCGAGGGCGCACATCCTTTGATCTTGGATAGACTGCTGTCCACAAATATGGAGCAGTTGTCTGGTTATGGAAATGACAAATATACAAGATCGGCTGAGGAAAAGATCCTAGAGGCATGCGACTTGCCACATGGGAGTGTGTACTTCTTGGCAGGCGGTACGCAAACAAATCAAGTTGTGATCGATAGTATGACACGTTCTTATGAAGGCGTTATCAGTGTTGTAAGTGGACATATCAATTGTCATGAAGCAGGTGCGATCGAGGCTTCTGGCCATAAAGTGTTAACTTTACCAGAACATAATGGCAAGATGGATGCGCATGAATTGGCAGTATATTTACATGATTTCTATGCCGATGGGAGCCATTCTCATATGGTGTATCCAGGTATGGTCTATATTACGCACCCTACGGAGTATGGAACGTTATATACACGTGAGGAAGTTGAGAAGATCAGAACTGTCTGTGATGCATATCATCTGCCGCTTTTCTTAGACGGTGCCCGTTTAGGTTATGCGTTAGGAACTGATAGTGATGTGGATTTGAAAGCACTAGGTGAACTGTGTGATGTCTTTTATATCGGTGGTACAAAGTGCGGTGCCTTGATTGGGGAGGCTGTTGTTTTTGCAAGAACACCAATGCCGAAACATTTTGCAACGATGGTAAAAAGACATGGTGCTATGCTTGCTAAGGGCAGACTGATCGCATCTCAATTTGATGTTCTCTTCACAGATCGTTTGTACGAAAAAATTAATGCTCATGCGGTAGAACAAGCCATGCACATCAAACATACCCTGCAAGCCAAAGGATATCGTATGTTGATAGACTCACCTACGAACCAGCAGTTCGTTATTTTATCGGAAGACAAGATCAAGGAACTGCAAGATAAGGTTGGTTTTGAAGTATGGGAGAAAGTTGATGATACGCATAGTGCTGTACGGTTTGTGACAAGCTGGGCAACGAAAGATGAGGCGATCGATATGCTGTTAGAACTCTTTTAGCAGGAAAGAGATATTTGCATATACTAGTACGAAAAAATAGTTCCAGAAGTGAAACAGCATCAATTTATTTTGGTTTGCTGAACAAAATCCTAAATTGTTTGTGAAATTGTAACAAATCATATTGCATTCTGATCTTTATTGAATAAAATTCACATATAGAAGGAAAAATAGGTAAAAAGTATGAGTAAGAAAAAAACAGGCACATTTGCAATGCTGCGCATTTTGCAAAAGTATTCAGACAGTGAACATGTTATGTCCACAAAAGATATTACAAAAAGATTGGATTACGATTACGGAATCGAGCTGGAAAGACGCACATTGTACGATAATTTCAATGTTTTAGAATCTTTTGGTTATCCGATCCATCGTTATGAATCTGGTGTATTAGGTTATTATTTGACAGAACGTAAGTTCTCACGTGAGCAGGTCCTTCGTGTCAACACATCTCTTCGTTTAAATCCAGAAATATCTGATGAAGAACGCAGAGTGATCATCGATAAGATGACAGAAGATTATAGTGATTATATGAAGGCAGAACTTTTAGCTAAGATCAACTAAAAAATTTAAACAAGAAGACAGGAGAGATCCTGTTTTTTTTAATGGAGGTTAAAATGAAGATAACATATGTCACTATGTTTCCAGAGAATTATGTAGGTTTCTTAGATACTGTGATCGTGAAGAGGGCTAGGGAAAAGAAGATTGCGGATATTCGTATTGTAGATATAAGAGATTATTCTGATGGAAGTTTCCGTCATCTAGACGATAGTCCTTGTGGTGGGGGTGCAGGGATGGTCATGCGTTGCGGACCGGTGATCAAAGCAATTCGTGCAGCTAAGCATCAGCACAGTAAAGTGATCCTGATGGATCCTATCGGACAGGTTTATGATCAAAAGAAAGCAAGAGAACTGGCACAATGCGAAGATCTTGTCTTCGTATGTGGTCACTATGAAGGATTTGATGCACGAATTTATGATGAAGCAGATGAATGTATTTCATTGGGTGATTTTATACTGACAGGAGGAGAATTGGCTTCACAGGTAATGACCGACAGCATCCTGCGATTACAGGAAGGGACTATTCGCCAAGAAAGCACGATAGAAGAGTCATTTGAGATAGAACGTTTAGAATATCCCCAGTATACAAGACCTATTGATTTTGAAGGTAGAAAGGTTCCGGAAGTGCTTCTCAGTGGCAATCATAAGAACATCCAAGAATGGCGTACTGCCAAAGCTGCCCAGCGTACTTTGCAATATCGGCCTGATCTAATAGAACGCCGTCCATTAACAGAAGAAGAGAAAAAATGCATAAAAAAATATTGTGAGTGCATCTCAATTGACAAAGAAAATGAATAAGCAATAATAAACAGTGGAAAAAGGAGAAATACAGGTATGGGAAAACAGATTACAGAGCATGTTAAATGGGTCGGTAAGATCGACTGGCAGCTAAAAACTTTCCATGGTGATGAACTTTCCACATCCCATGGTTCTTCTTACAACTCTTATTTGATTCAGGATGAAAAAACAGTATTGATCGACACTGTTTGGCAGCCGTTTGATAAGGAATTCGTCACACGTCTGAAGCAGGAGATCGATCTCAAGGATATCGACTACATCGTTATGTGTCATAATGAAGTAGACCATTCTGGTGCATTGCCGGAATTGATGCGTGAAATTCCGGATACACCAATCTATTGCACAACAGCAGGAGAAAAGATCATTCGTGGTCACTATCACCAGGATTGGAATTTCGTCAATGTTAAGACAGGTGATACATTGAACATCGGTAAGGGTACATTGACATTTATTCAGGCACCATTCCTTCATTGGCCAGATACAATGTTTGCTTATTTGGATACAGATCGCATCTTGTTCTCTAATGATGCATTTGGTCAGCACTATGCAACAGAATCTTTGTTCAATGATGTAAATTGCACATCTGAGATCTATGCAGAAGCAATCAAGTATTATGCAAACATCGTTGTACCTTACAGTGATTTTGTTACAAAGAAGGTTAATGAAGTATTGGCTATGAATCTGCCGTTGGATATGATTGCTCCTTCGCATGGTATTATCTGGCGTGAAAATCCTGCTCAGATCGTCATGAAGTATTTGGAATGGGCAGATAACTATCAGGAAAACCAGATTACATTGATCTATGACACGATGTGGAACTCCACACGTTTGATGGCAGAAGCAATTGCGGATGGTATCCGTGAATTTGATCCAAATATTAAGGTCAAGCTCATGAATGCAGCAAAGGAAGATAAGAGTGATATCCTGACGGAAGTATTCCGTTCCAAGGCCATCATGCTTGGTTCTCCTACATATAACCATGGCTACTTATACAGCATTGCTGGTATGATCGAGATCATCAAGGGTAGTAATTTTAAGAATAAGAAGGCTGCTGCTTTTGGTTCCTACGGCTGGGGCGGTGAAGGCGTCAAGAAGTTGAGTGAAGAACTTAATGCTTGTGGTTTCGAGGTTGTAGATGAAGGCATCAAGGCTATCTGGGTGCCGGATGAAGAGGTACTTGGCAAGTGCCGTGCCTATGGTAAGGCATTTGCGGAAAAAGTATCCGCATAACTATCAAGGGTCTCATGTGAAGACCCTTTTTTGTATTTCGTATATCGAAATACATACAAAGTCATCAGGATGTCGTACTTTCTCATGTGTGGTTAGAAAAATACTACAGCAGTGCTATAATCAAATTTGGAATCGAGGAATACTATGACAGAGATCAAACGTGAAAAGTCTTGCGGTGCAATCGTATTGAAAAAAATAGAAAACAAACTTCGTGTGCTTCTTATCCGTCAAAAACAAGGACATTGGTGTTTTCCAAAGGGACATGTAGAACCAGAGGAAAGTGAACATGAAACAGCAGCACGTGAGGTACGGGAAGAAACTGGGATCGAGATCGCATTCCTGGATGGGTTTCGTGAACGTACACATTATTCACCAGCTGAGAATGTTGAAAAAGAAGTGGTTTATTTCCTTGCCTATCAAACAGGTGGTATGCCTAAGGTACAGGAAGAAGAAGTCAGTGAGATGCGCTGGGTCTCTTTGGTGGATGCTGGTACATTGATGACATATGACAATGATACGGAATTGCTGCGTAAGGCTGTTGCTAAGATCCGTATGCTGGAGAGCGACGAAGACTAACAATGGCATCTGAGGTTAGGATCGAGAAAGGAAATGCGGTTGTCTGTTCATCAGATCAGCCGCATTTTCTAACAAGGAGCGGTATGTATTACCAAGCCCAACTTGTTGGTTCCTACAGTATGGAAATGCATGGCCATACGATATATCTTTCACTTTTATTTCAAGAACATACCCTTGTTTCTACCATGTCGCATTGCATAGCATATCTTGTTAACCATACGATCGTTCGTTACCATCCCCAAAGATTCATAACTATGACGAGCGATCTGCAACTTAAACTAGCTTTGGCTCAAAACTTGTTCTTTTCTAAAGGGCAGCAATGGATACGACCAGTTGAAAAGATACGGTATATGATGAAAGACCGTGTATTTGATGAAGAAGGATATATCATCGATCAAGGAGCTATGCAGGATATACCTTTCGGTTGGTTTGATACTGCTAGTAAGGGATGCGGATGGATCGCTGCGTATAACTTATTGAAACGAAGCGGCAGAGAGGTTTTCTTGGAAGAGATTGTAAAAGAAATTTCTGATATGAGTTCATTAGGAAATGTTTTTGGTGTATCACTATTTGCAATCTGTCGCTATTGCAAAGCAAAGGGAATGCCGCTTAAAGTCATTGCTGGAAATAATGAAAAACTTGCCCAATATATGCAAGATAACCAAATGGGCATTCTCCTCTATATGCACCAAGATGGAGGACATTACTGTACGTATGAGAAAAGACCTGATGGGCGGATCCGTTTCCTCAATGCTATATACGGTCGTAGAAATGATTTCCTGACACCGTATGATTTTTTAGAAAATAGGACAGTTCTTCCTTGCAATAAATTACTTGTCTTGAAATAAATGCGGAAACAACATAGACTATAGAAACGTGTCACATGGAAAGGAATATGCATGATTAATACGATCGTAGATCTTAATGAGATCACATATACAGAAGAAGAACCCGGAAATCTTGTAGATAGTATCCGGAAACGTGGCATTGCCATTCCTGTTGCTGTGAACCGTACAGCAGAAGGTTATACATGTGTAGATGGACGGAAGAGATTAACAGCTTGTGCTTATCTTTGTAAAGAAGATGTTAAGTTTGCAAGGATACCAGTGGTTTTAATGAATGACTATTCCAAGGCTGGCAGCGGATTTTGGGGTAATACGCAAAATCATCATTAAAGGGAGTATTTATGGAAAGATTGCAGAAAGTAATTGCGCAGGCAGGCATTGCCTCAAGACGTAAAGCAGAAGAATTGATTGCTAAAGGCAGAGTTAAAGTCAATGGTGAAACTGTACGCGAAATGGGTGTAAAGGTATCCTCGAAAGATAGGATCTCTGTAGATGGACATGAGATCTTAAAAGAAGAAAAAGTCTACTACCTTCTCAACAAGCCGAAACAGTGCATCAGTGCTGTAAGAGATGACAAGGGCAGACAGACGGTCCTGGATTGTTTTTCTGGATCTGGGGTTGATGAGAGGATCTTCCCAGTAGGACGTCTTGACTATGAGACAACAGGTCTTTTGATCATGACGAATGATGGTGAATTTGCTAATGCGATGATGCACCCGAAGTATCATTTGCCTAAGACTTATGAAGTAGCTGTAAAGGGTATTTTAACAGATCAGATGTTGCGTATGCTGGCAGCAGGTATCGATTTAGCAGATGGTAAGACATTGCCGGCTGATGTAGAACTTGTTTCTCGTTTTGAAGGTCAGAAGAAGACAGTGATCCGCATTACGATCTATGAAGGACGTAATAGACAAGTCAGACGTATGATGGAATATTTCCATTGTGAGGTCACTAGATTGAATCGTATTCGTTATGGTTTCCTGGAAATTGGAAATCTACGTCAGGGTCAGGCTAGAAAGCTTTGCATGTATGAAGTGAGAAAGCTTATGAATATGACCACACACCCGATGCTGGAAGATATGAAAGAAAATCAATAATAGACAATGCGATGTCATATAGACACCGCATTTTTTACTGTGATTAAAATTATTTAACAGTATTCCGACGGGGTATGTAACCAATTGCATGTTAATCGCTGATGTGATATGGCTTGGACATTCGGGGAGATACATTGCACAAAAAAACATTCAAATAAAACACTGGTTCACTTCATTTGTCTCTAACTCAAGGACACATTTATGAATGTATCGAAAAAAAATTGTTCGGTATCGTGTAATTGATGAAACAAATGAAGATTATCTATCCACAAATTGAGGATAAGGCTTTGATCTTATGATCATAGACTAAACACATAACATTAAATTAGAACGACTTCATATACTAGAAACATCCTAAACATAATATTCAAACAGGTGAGGAATGCGTCGAACTTAGACGCTCGTGGATCATGACAACCTTCAAAAATAATCGTTTCCATCGATTCCAATCATAAAAAATAAAACGCATGAATAAGAAAAGGTGTTGGCGACATAATGGTCACCAACACCAAATAAATAATTATACATTGACACCAAGTGATGCAAGATGATCTGCATCTGGGTCGATATAGATCGTCTTGTAGTTTGTTAACTGCACCATACCGGGTTTAGCACCAGGGATCTTCTTGAGTGCTTTGACGGGACAGTAGTTGACAGGAACACTGGAAGAGTTTCTTCCTTTCGAGAAGTAAGCAGCTACTTCTGCCGCAAAACGAAGAGTTTCTTCATTTGGTTGGGCATCATGGATCACAACGTGCGCACCATGATAATCCTTGGCATGAAGCCAGATCTCTTGCTTACGAGCTGTATGCCATGTTAAAGCATCATTTTGTAAATTGTTGCGGCCGTAGGAGACCTCAATGCCCGAAGGAGAAACAACTGTTGTGATATGTAACTTTTCTTCTTTTTTCTTCTTTTTCTTACTGCTGTGTTTTTCTTTTAGATAACCAAGTTTCTCCAACTCTTTACGGATTTCGGTGGCGGTATGGACATCCGCTTGATCCAATTGTTCTAAAAGACCTTCAAAGTAGTTGATTTCACGTTTACAGATATCGATCTGTTCCTGCATATAGATCTGCCCTTTTTTCAGCTTATTGTACTTTGTAAAACATTTTCTTGCATTTGCTTTACCATCAAGCTTTTCATCTAGTGGAACTTTGATCTCTTCACCCGTTTCATAATCTTCCAGCATGATCTCTTTCATACCTTTTGTGTCATTGACATTCCAAGTATAGAGAAGATCACCATATTTCTTCCATTTCTCACAATCCAAGGCATTGTCATATTCCTTCAACAACCTTGGCAGTTTCTGCGTCTGGTGTTTCCATTCCCGCTTGCAGAAGTGAACTAGATCACCAGTAAGTACCTTGATTCTTTCTTTCTCTTCACGATGGTAGTAAAGAATATCAAAAGCTTCAAACATTGGATAGGAACGACACGGACCAACATGTTCTAATGGAATGCAATGAAAGACTGGTTGATTACCATCATTTGCAATATATAACTGGTCAGAATCTTCTACTTCTTGCATGATATCCGCAAAGGACTGTCCGTGCTGAAGACGGTATTCTACTTCTTTTGAAAAGAAGGGGGAGAAACCGCCGAATTGTTTTGTCAGTGTCATATCATGGTCAATGATATGATCTGTGAAAGGATCTTTTTTGTTTTGTGGTTCTACTTCTTTGAAAACAGCCCCGGATTGGATCGTGCGGCGGCTGTTCTCAAAAGGCGGGATACGCTTTAAAGCATCAATGATCCTGCCGTCAGCACCAACCAAGATTAAGTTTGCATAATTGCCCATCAGTTCTGCATATAACTTTTGGAATTCCATATCACCGAGATTGTTCCTTCTCTTGATCGACATGCAGCACCAGCGGTCTAAACCGCCTTGTACAATATCTTCGATCATAGCGCCTTCTAAGTATTTACGAAGGACCATGATAAAATTGCTCGGTTCGGTTGGCGTAGGATAAGACCTCTTTGTAAACAATAAACGATTGTATACAGAGTGACAGCTGATCAACAGCTGCTGCTTGCTATTTTTGCCATGTATTTGAAAAAGAACTTCTGTACCGGATATCTCATATATTTTTTGGATCCGGGCTGGTAAACTTTTTTTGATCTCTTTTACGATCTTATGCAATATAATTCCATCTAATGCCATATTCTTATTAATCTCTCTATCATATCAATTATATCACATTGACGAATACGTGCTTTGCGAGTAACCTAAATCAAAAAGGAGGAAGCGTATGGCAAAGGGACAATTGATCGTATTGAGCGGCCCATCTGGTGTAGGCAAGGGAACGGTATTGAAAGAATTCATCAACGATCCCGAGTTGAAACTTGGTCTTAGTATCTCAATGACAACAAGAAGCATGCGTCCGGGTGAAAAGGACGGCGTCAACTATTACTATGTAACAAAGGAAGAGTTTTTGAAGACACGTGATGAAGGCGGGCTTCTAGAATGGGCAGAGTTTGTAGGCAACTACTATGGAACACCAGTTGCGGAAGTAGAGCGTCTTCGCAGCATGGGTAAGAATGTACTGCTGGAGATCGAAGTAGAAGGATGCCGCCAGATCAAGGAGAAAGTACCTGACGTCATTACGATCTTCATCGTACCTCCTAGTATGGAGGAATTGGAAGCTAGGATCCGCGGGCGTGCAACAGAACCAGAAGAGATCGTACAGCAGCGTTTAGCTAAAGCAGCGAAAGAAATGGAACTGATGAATGAATATAAGTATATCGTTTGCAATGATGATCCAAAACTGGCAGCTGATCTGATCCGTGTCATTATCAAACGGCACATGGACAATAGCAACGAAGCATAATAAGAGGGGAGTTTCACATATACGAGACTCCTTTTTGTTATAATACTGACATGGACCTAAAAAGTAAGAAATATGACCTGACAAAGCAGCGTATTGAAGCCTTGCAAAGTCTAGGCATTACCACATCAGAGCAATTATTAACATATTATCCAATTCGTTATGATGTTCTTTCTACAGCACCGATTGAGGAATGGAAGATCAAAGAAAAAGTGACATTTGAAGCACAAGTTGTTTCTATTCCTTCTTCTTGGCGTAAAGGCAGAATCACCATCTCTGATTTTGAAGTGATGTGTCAGGATATTGTATTACGTATTACGATCTTCAATCGTCCTTGGGTCAGATCATTACGCTTAGACCAAGTCATTACGATCACAGGTGTTTATAATGGGGGAGGCCGTGTTACGGCGATGAATTATGATTCTAAGCCATTAGCAGAACATTCTCGCATTACGGCTGTTTATCGTTCCAAGGAAGGGATCCGCCAAAGTATGATCCGCGGCTGTCTGCAGCATGTGTTTGAAGCAGATGTCAATGAGATACATGATCTTCTTCCTGAGATGTTGATCCAAAAATATAGATTGTTACGAAGGTATACGGCATTAGAAAAGATACATTTTCCTGCTTCCATGGAAGATGTACAAGCTGCTAGAAGAACATTAAAATACGAAGAATTCTTATGTTTCTTTTTAACATCACTATTACTGAAGCAGCGTAACGGTATGACTGCCTATAAGATACCTAAGGTTTTTCCCGAAGATAAGCTGCAGAAAACGATCGCTGGTCTGCCTTTTCCATTGACTAAGGACCAATCCTCTGTTTTAGAGGAGATCTTGAATGATATGGGTAGTACCCGTAGGATGTATCGTCTTGTACAGGGAGATGTCGGTTGTGGTAAGACGGCTGTTGCTGTTCTTGCTATGTATGCATGTGCATTGAGCGGCTATCAAGCTGCTCTATTAGCACCTACAGAAATATTAGCAAGACAGCATTTGGAATCTTTTCATGCATTACTGCCGGATACGATGATCCATGCTGTTGTATTGTACAGCGGCATGGACCCAAAAGAAAAAGCATCAGCTTTGAAGGAAATCCAGGATGGTACTGCTAAGATCATCATCGGCACCCATGCGATCTTGCAAGAGAATGTACTCTTTCAAGGTCTTGGTTTAGCAGTAGCAGATGAACAGCAGAGATTTGGCGTTTCACAACGAAAAGCTCTCATTGCTAAAGGTGAGAAGTGTGACTTTCTACTGATGTCCGCAACACCGATCCCTAGAACTTTAGCATCTGCTGTATTTGGTGATTTGGATGTTTCAACGATAGAAACGATGCCGCAAGGACGGCAAGAACCGATCACTGTTTATATCAAAGAAAACAGCTTCCGATCTGTTCTTCCTGATGTACAAACACTCTTAAAAGCTGGACATCAGTTATATGTTATATGTGCTGCGGTAGAGCAAAGTGAAGGGTATAAGGCAAGAAATGTATTTGCCGTGGCAGAGAATCTGCAGAAGTTATTTTGTGATTATAAAGTAGGGATCCTGCATGGACAGATGTCTTCGCAAGAAAAGCAGGATGCGATGCAGAAGTTTGCAAGCAAAGAGTACGATATATTAGCTGCCACAACAGTTGTAGAAGTTGGTATGAATGTTGTAAATGCAACAGGAATGATCATATATGATGCGGACCGCTTTGGCATGTCGCAGCTTCATCAGCTGCGCGGAAGGGTGCAGCGAGGGTCTGAACAAGGACATTGCTGGCTGCTGAGTGATGCACAAGATCCTCATACCGTAGAACGGCTTACTGTTTTAGCAAAAACAAACAATGGATTTGAAATCTCACGGGAAGATTTACGTTTACGTGGTCCGGGTGATATACTGGGAACAAGACAGAGCGGTATGCCAGACTTAGTACTAGGTAATTTGATCAATGATACCGCGATCATCGATACAGCAAAAAAAGATGCGTGTGAGATCGCAAATCATCTTGACGATGCTTCTTATGACAGCATCGTTGGATATTGTGAACAACGCATCATGGCATATACAGATTAAGGGGGCACAGGTTTTGGATATCATAGATTGGCTGAAAAATAGAGGGATCACAGTAAAGAATCCCGATTTGATTCATCAGGCATTCATGCATTCTTCTTATGCAAATGAACATCATGGCAAGCATGATAATGAGCGTTTGGAATTTATGGGAGATGCAGTTTTGCAATTATGGAGCAGTAATGCAATGTGGCCGCTTGGTCTTTCCGAAGGTAAGATGACGCGTTTACGCAGTCAGCTTGTATGTGAAAAAGCATTGGCACTGTATGCAAGACAATTGCATCTTAATGATTTCTTATTGTTGGGTGCTGGTGAAGAAAAATCCGGGGGGCGCGAAAAAGATGCGATCATTGCGGATATGATGGAAGCATTCTTAGGTGCTTTGTTCTTAGATCAAGGTATTTCAGCAGTAAATAATATACTGGATGAAGTGATCACACCAAGACTGGCACATCCAGAAGATGTTGGCGTGATCCATGACTATAAGACAAAATTGCAGGAGTATGTACAAGCTGACAGTAGTCGTCAAGTACATTATGTCTTAATCAAAGAGAGCGGACCTGCCAACAATCCAGAGTTTGTCATGAATTGTATGATCGATGGTCTGGTCATGGGTACTGGAGTTGGTTCTTCTAAGAAGCAGGCGGAGCAGAATGCGGCTAGAAATGCATTTGCTAAGCTGAGCAGATAGGCTTTCTATAATGGGGAATGAGACGTGAGGTCTTAAAATATATACAAGGAGCTATTATGAAAACAGTAAAGGAATTAAAGGCATCCGTACTAGATGGTACATACGATGGGAAATTATCTGATCTTTACGGTGCTGAACATCTGATGCAGCAAAAGGAGCGTTATGCTCATCTTTGTGAAGAAGCAGAAAAACGTTTTGGCAATGGTCATGCATGCTTTGTCAGTGCCCCAGGACGCACAGAGGTTGGCGGCAATCATACCGATCACCAGCTGGGACGAGTTTTAGCGGCAGCTATTGATCTGGATATTGCTTCTGTTGTCGTACCGCGTGATGATATGATCGTTTCTTACAAATCCAATGGTTTTGAGGTAAAGGATATCGATCTATCTGATCTTGCTATTCATGAAGAAGAACGTAATACGACGGAGTCTTTGATTCGCGGCATTGCGGCGGCTTTTGCAAAGAATGGTCATGCCCTGCATGGTTTTAACTGCTATGCAGAAAGTAATGTGTTACCAGGAAGCGGTATGTCTTCCTCTGCTGCCTTTGAAGTATTGATCGGTACGATCTTCTCTTATGTTTTTAATGAAGAGAAAGTAGATCCGGTAACGATTGCTAAATATGGACAATTTGCAGAAAATCAATACTTTATGAAAGGCAGTGGTCTGATGGATCAGATGGCTTGTTCTGTAGGAGGATTTGTTGCCATTGATTTCTATGATCAAGTGGAACCTGTTATTGAACATGTAGATTATGACCTTAGTGCACATGGATATGATTTGATCATTACAGACTGCAAGGCAAGTCATGCAGATCTTTCTGATGAATATACTCTGATGCCGCAGGAGATGAAGGCGGCAGCCCATGTCATGGGACAGGAAGTATTGTCACGTGTTACAATGAATGACCTGCTCTCACATGCAAATAAGATCCGTGAAGAGTGCGGTGACCGAGCTTTCTTGCGCAGCTATCATTTTTTGAATGAAACGGAAAGAGCAAAGGATGAGAAACTTGCTTTAGCTGCAGGTGATCTCTCACATTTCTTAGAACTTGTAACAGAGAGCGGACATTCCAGCTTTATGTATTTACAGAATGTAAAAGCAAATGGTATCGATAAACAGCAAAGTTTAGCAGTTGGTCTGGCTGTGAGTGAACATGTACTTGCAAAAGACGGCGCATGCCGTGTGCATGGCGGGGGACTAGCTGGTACGATCCAGGCTTTTTGTCCAAAAGAGAAGACGCCTTTGTATATTGAAGCGATGGAGTCTTTGTTTGGGAAGGATTGTTCGCATATTGTGCGGATCCGCAGTGTCGGCGGGATGAAGATCTAAGATCTTGAATCACATTCACAGGCGGTCGAAAGACTGCCTTTCTAATTGTCAGGAGGGTTAGTATGGCGGAAATGCTGAAAGACATTGCCGGCGGTGCATTTGTACAAGATGATGCAATTTTAGAAAATGCCGGCATTCAAGCGATACGTTTTTATCGTGCTGAAAACAGGTTGGAGATAGAATTACACACTAGTGATCTTCTCCGTTTTGAAACATATAACCACTTGATCACAAAGATCCAGCAAATGATAGGATCCAAAGTCACATTACTTATTACAGCAGATCGTACTTTCTGCGATCTGCATTCTATGACATCCTATCTTCACTATTTTTTTGCAATGCATGATACGCCTAATATAGGAAAAGTATTCCAATTTGATCATGATGCTCATACGATCGTTTTCCTTTGTCCTAATCAAAGAGAATGCAAGATCTTAGCTTCATACTTTCCTGAGCTGCAGAAATATCTAGCTTCCTGCGGGATGGGAGAAATCACATTATCCAGTGAATTACAAAAGACTAATACAGGAGCCGTGCAGCATGTCGTCATGGATGTGATCCCAGAGGCTCCAAAACCTGTAGAAGAACAAAAACCGAAACGCAGCAAGTATTACCGCGTGAAAGAAGAAGATTATGATGTCATTGAACTGAAGTCAGTAGAAGGGCCAATGGATGATATCCAATTCACTGCTGAGATATTTTCATTGGAAGAAATAGAAACAAAGAACAATCGTTTGATTCAGACAATGAAAGTCTATGATGGAACAGATGCGATCTTAGTTAAGCGGTTTGAAGGGCGCGGTTTAGATCGGGATGCGATGCATGAGATCAAGAATGGCGATCGCGTCAAGATTTTCGGTAAGATCGAGATGGATAACTTTGCCAAGGATCTTTGTGTCATGGCTAGTACGATTGAAAAGTTGGAAAAAGAAAAACTGCCGGTAGATACAGCTGAAAATAAGCGTATTGAATGGCATATGCATACAAACATGTCAGAAATGGATGCAGTATGTGATGTTAAGTCTATTGTACAGTATGCTGCTGACATTGGGCATGAGGGCATTGTTATCACTGATCATGCGGATGTCCAGTCGTTTAAAAAAGCGTATGACCAATGCCTTTCTGTTCGTAAAGCCAATCCTGATCGACCTTTCAAAGTTGGTTTTGGATGTGAAATGAATATGGCTAACGATCAGTTGACGATCGTACGTAATATGACAGATGAATCTTTGGATGATCTGGAATATGTGTCATTTGACTTGGAAACAACAGGTCTTTCCTGTTATTTTGATTCCATTATAGAATTTGGTGCTGTAAAGATCAAAAATAGTACTGTTGTAGATAGGTTGCAGATGTTTATCAAACCGCCTCATCCGATCCCGGCATTTATTACAAATAAAACGAATATCACAAATGCTATGGTGGCAGATGCCAAACCGTTTGCGGAATGCTGTGATGAGATCGTGAAGTGGATCGGTGATGATGTATTGGTTGCTCATAATGCGACATTTGACTATTACTTCTTCAATGAAGAACTGCGTCGTATTGGAAAAGAACCGCTCAAAAATACCGTTATCGATACTTTGGATATGGCACGTGCGATTTTAAAAGAAAGACGTGCATATCGTCTTGGCAATGTAGCACGTTTCTACCATGTTGAATATAACGAAGAGGTAGCCCATCGCGCCGATTATGATGCAGAAGCATTAGCAGGTGTATTTACATGCATGATGAGTGATGCTCGAGAAAAGTTTGGTGCTCGTACCATTCGTGATCTGCAGGAAAAGATCCAAGATTTTGATGCTTATAAAAAAGTTAGAAGATCACATATCTGTGTTGTTGCTAAAGATCATGATGGTATTAAAGAATTATATGAACTTGTGACAGAGTCCAATATCAAGACATTGGCAGTACTTGGTAAATCCGCCAAAGATGGTGCATCCGATGTGGCAGCGGAACCACGAATCCTGCGTTCCAGCCTTGTTAAACATCATGATCATCTCTTGTTTGGTACAGCATGCTACAACAGTGATGTATTTGAACTAGCCTGCAATGGTGATGATGCTAGATTAGAAGAAGCAATGGCTTTCTATGATTATGTAGAATTGCAGCCGCTTTCCAACTTCTCTGTATTCTTAGCTTTGGGCAATGTACCAAGCGTGGATCGGTTGAAAGAAGTTATGAAACGCATCATCAAGATGGCAAAGAAACTGGATCTGCCGATTATTGCGGATAGTGATGCTCACTATTGCCGTAAGCAGGAAAAGATCTTCCGAGATGTATATATCATGGCACAAGGCGTTGGCGGCGTTTCACATCCACTCTATATCCGTGATGATTCCCTGCGTTTTAGAACAAAAAATCCAGATCAGCATATTCGTTTCACAGATGAAATGAAGCAGGAATTTGCATGGTTGGAAGATCCAGAATTGATCGATGAAATCGTTGTTCAAAATCCAAAGAAGTTATTTGATACTTTGGAAGATTATCGACCAGTACCAGATGGAACATTCCCGCCTACGATCGAAGGCTCCGATGATAAACTGCGTAATATTTGTCACACAACTGCCAAAAACTTATATGGTTTTGAGGGACAGGTACCTAAAATCGTGACAGATCGTCTGGACTATGAGCTGGATAATATTATCCGAAATGGCTTTGGCGTGCATTATTACATTGCTCATCTGCTTGTTAAGAAATCCAATGATGATGGATATGTTGTAGGTTCGCGAGGTTCGGTAGGATCTTCCTTTACAGCTACGATGTCTGGTATCACAGAGGTAAATCCTCTCGAGCCGCATTATCTATGTCCTCATTGTCATTATAGTGAATGGATGGATGATCCTGAGATTAAGTCTGGTTTTGACCTTCCGGACAAAAAATGTCCGCACTGCGGTGCAATCATGAAAGGAAATGGACATAACATTCCGTTCCAAACCTTCCTTGGTTTTAATGCCGATAAGGTCCCAGATATCGACTTAAACTTCTCCAATGAATACCAGTGGCGTGCCCATGCTTTTATCCGTGAGATCTTTGGTGAAAAACATGCTTTCCGTGCCGGTACGATCGGTACTGTGGCAGAGAAGACAGCTTTTGGTTATGTTTCTGGTTATTGCGAAAAGATGAATATACCTAACATGAGAAGACCAATGAAAGAATATTTAGCTTCTCATTGTCAGAATGTCAAACGCACAACAGGTCAGCATCCAGGCGGTATCATCATCATTCCAGAAGATCATGATGCCGAGGATTTTACACCTGTACAGTTCCCGGCCAACGATCCAAATTCTCCATGGATGACAACACATTACGACTTCCATGATATTCATGATAACGTTTTGAAGTTCGATATCCTTGGTCACGTAGACCCTACAGCTATGCGTATGATGGAAAATATTGCGGATCGTAAACCTGGTGATATCCCAATGAATGACCCAGAGACTTTGTCTTTGTTCTCAAGTGATGAAGCATTGAAGGCAGATCCACGTATTTATAAACGAGAGACAGGAGCACTAGGTCTACCAGAGTTTGGTACAAAGACGACCCGTCGTGTTTTGGAAGAGACAAGACCTAAGACATTCAGTGACTTGGTCATCATCTCTGGTCTTTCTCATGGTACAGATGTATGGGCCGGCAATGCCCAAGAGCTTGTTAGACAAGGTCATCCTTTGTCAGAAGTTATCGGTTGTCGAGATGATATCATGACTTATCTTTTGGAAAAGAATTTGGAACCATTGGATGCCTTTAAGACTATGGAAGATGTTCGTAAAGGTAGAGGTCTGCGTCCTGATCAAGAAGAGAATATGAAGGCTCATAATGTCCCGGATTGGTATATCGAATCTTGTAAGAAGATCAAGTATATGTTCCCTAAGGCACATGCGGTAGCTTACGTTATGATGGCTGTACGTATTGCTTGGTATAAAGTACATGAACCGCATAATTTTTATGCCCAGTTCTTGTCTTTACGATGTGATGCATATGAGATCGAGACGATGATCAAAGGCTTTGAAGCAATTCAGGCTCGTATGCAGGATATCGATGATCGCATGAAGATACGCAATGGACCAAATCCTGTTACCAATAAAGAAAAAGCATTGTATACGACTTTGGAAGTATGTGAAGAGATGTATGCACGCGGTTATAAGATTGCTAATGTAGATATGGAGAAATCCCTGGCGACACACTTTAGTGTTGATCAAGACAACCACCATATCATCATCCCGCCATTTACAGTCGTAGATGGACTTGGTGCTAACGTTGCCAAGAGTATCGTGGATGCACGTGAGCAACATCCATTCTTATCCAAAGAAGATATTGTGAAACGTACACAGTTATCCAGCACTATGTTAAAGAAACTAGAGCAGTTAGGAGCAGTCTCTGATTTATCTGAAAGCAATCAGCTTTCTCTGTTCTAAACATATTGACAAGAAAGTGATGCGTGACCATAATAGACGTAACAAATGCAAAGAACAGGACAAGATGCTGCACATTGCAATGCAGAGAGTTCCGCGGTTGGTGAAAGCGGAATGCGCAAGTGCTGGATTACTACCTGGGAGCAGCACCTGAAAAGGAGAGCCGTCAGCCGCGTTAAGGCATATGAGAGTCCGTTACATAACGGGAATTAAGGTGGTACCGCGCGAGCAACAGCGTCCTTATATAGGATGCTGTTTTTATTTTATCGGAGGAATATATGATTGATTTTAGAAAAGATGAACAGTTATCAGTTTTGAATCATTCCTGTGCTCATGTTATGGCACAGGCTGTCAAGCATCTTTATCCCCAGGCTAAGTTCTGGGTAGGACCGGTCGTAGAAGAAGGTTTTTACTATGATATCGACTTAGGGGATGATGTCATCCGTGATGAAGATCTTGCTAAGATCGAAAAAGAGATGAAGAAATGCTGCAAAGCAGATAAGCGTATCGTTCGTACAGAGATCACAAAGGAAGAAGCTTTGGAACAGTTCCATGATGATCCGTATAAGATTGATCTCATTGAAAGAATGAAAGATGGTACAACGATCACAATGTATACACAGGGTGATTACACAGATCTGTGTCGTGGACCGCATGTAGAAACAACAAAAGCATGCCGTTACTTTAAGCTCATCAAGCATTCTGGTGCATACTGGAAGGGGGATAAGAACAATAAAGTATTGCAGCGTATCTATGGTGTATGCTTGCCGACACAGGAAGAGTTGGATAAACATTTAGAAGAGTTGGAAAGTGCTAAGCAAAGAGACCACAGAAAGCTGGGTAAGGATCTGCAGATGTTTATGTTCTCTGAAACAGTAGGAAGCGGTCTGCCGATGTGGCTGCCAAACGGCTTTACAGTTAGACGTCTTCTTTCTGACTACATCATGAACAAGGAATTGGAAGAAGGTTATGTACATGTAAAGACACCTTCTGTAGCAAGTACAAAGCTTTATAAGGTATCCGGTCATCTTGCACATTACAAAGATGATATGTTCCCAATCATGGAACGTGATGGCGATGAATATGTATTGCGTCCAATGAACTGCCCAGAACACATGATCCTCTATAAGTCAAAGTTGCATTCTTACCGCGATCTGCCGGTACGTATTGCTGAAGTTGCCGATGACTTCCGTTTTGAAGCATCTGGTGCTTTGACTGGTATTGAACGTTCCCGTGCCTTTGCCCAAAACGATGCTCATTTGTTCTGCCGTCCGGATCAGATCAAGTCTGAAATCAAGGCTATCACAAAGATGATCTTGGATGTTTATAAAGATTTCGGTTTTGATGAATACTTCTTCCAGCTTTCCCTGCGTGATAAGAACAATACAGAGAAGTACTTCGGCAACGATGACCTTTGGGAAAAGAGTGAAGCAGAACTTAGAGAAGTATTGCAGGAAATGGGTGTTAACTTCGTGGAAGAAGAAGGCGAAGCAGCATTCTATGGGCCAAAGATCGACGTTCAGGTAAAGAGTGCGATCGGTCATGAAGTTACATTGTCTACGATTCAGTTGGATTACCAGCTTCCAGAACGTTTCGAACTTGAATATGTAGGCAAAGAAGGCAAGAAAGAAAGACCAGTTGTCATCCACCGTGCTATTCTTGGTTCCCTTGATCGTTTTGTTGCCTTCCTTTTGGAAGAGACAAAGGGTATCTTGCCGTTGTGGTTGGCACCACGTCAGGCTGTAGTCATTCCTGTCAATTCTGAAGTACATGGTGACTATGCTGCAGAAGTATGCCAGATCTTGAAGAAGAAGGGCATCCGCTGTGAATTGGATGATCGTAACGAAAAGCTTGGTTACCGCATTCGTGAAGCACAGACAAACAAGATCCCAGTAGAACTTGTTGTTGGTGATGGTGAGATCGCTGATCGTGCTGTTACAGTAAGAAGATACGGCTCAAAGGATGCTGTAAAGAAGACATTGGATGAATTCTTGGCTGATATCCAGGAAGAGATCGAATCAAAGAAGAGATAAAGAATTTATGAGGAATAGATGCATTTATCTATTCCTTTTCTAATAGTCTAAGTTGTAGAAATGATAATGAAGTTATAGAATAAATAAGCGGTAATGGTGAGTCCAAAACCGTGATGAATTTGAATTAGATTATATCTGCATCTAACCGTAAAGCAGTGACTGAGCGGAAAGAGGTCATAAGAATCTATGTTTTTATGGTCCCTGTTCTCAGCAGGGATCTTTTTTTGGAGGAACATATGGAAAACAGCAGAATAGCATTGGTATCGATCATTGTAGAAGATACAAACAGTACAGCTGAAATGAATGCCGTACTTCATGCCTTTGCCCCCTATATCATCGGTAGAATGGGTATTCCTTATCGTGAAAGAGAACTAGCTCTTGTATCGGTGGCAATGGATGCACCAATGGAAGTCATCAATGCAATGACTGGTAAATTAGGACGTCTTTCCGGCATCAAAGCAAAAGCGGTTTGTTCAAAGAACATGCAAAAATGAGGAGGAAAGAAAATGAAAAAGTTTAGTTCTATCGTATTAGCGAGTATCTTGTTGACAGGATGTGGTGCACCAGCAGCGCCTTCCGCTGCACCGACATCAACGCCAACAGCTGTAGCGGTTGCAGCAGAGGATCTAAAGATCTTGGCACCTGCTGGAGCCCCTGGCTACAGCTTATTGCCAATCGTAAAAGAAGGTAAAAATGATGTGGAGATCGTAGATGGAGCACAGATCCTCCAGGCAGCTTTTGTTTCTAAGGATCATGCATATGATGTGATCGTGGCACCAACTAACCTTGGTGTAAAGCTGGCATCTGCCGGCAAAACAACATATAAGCTGGCGGGTATCGTTACTACAGGTAATCTCTATGTTGTATCTGAAGATGAGAACTTCATGGATTCCGATCAGTCCATTGCTTTGTTTGGTGAAGGGGCTGTGCCAGGTCTTGTATATAACTCTTTATTTCCAGATTCAAAGATAATTCCAACATGGTATGCTTCTGTTCAAGAAGCACAGGCAGCTCTTCTTTCAGGACAAACAGAAGGGGCTTTGTTAGCAGATCCTGCTGCTACGGCAGCGATCGTAAAGGGAAAAGAAGCAGGAAAGTCCTTTAAGAAAGTTGCTGATTTGCAGGAATTATGGGGAGAAGACGGTTATCCGCAGGCTGGTCTTTTTGTTGAAGAAAGTACTTTGGAGGAAAACAAAGATATGTATGCTGCATTGCTTGATGAGATGATCGCTTATACAGCAGATGTAAAAGCTGGTAAAGTTGATCCTTCCGCTGATCTTGATGCATTGCATACAGATATGTTTGGTACAACTCCTTCTGCTATGGTGGCAAAAGCATATGAAGGTATGGGAATCGATCCAATGTATGCATCTGATAAGAAAGAAGATGTGCAGAAGTTTATGGATCTATTTGGTGTTAAGGTAAACGATGAAACAATCGTTGACCTGCATGACTAGAAGTAAAGTCAGACAAATTGCTGCAGTATGCGGACTGCTGCTGCTCTGGCAGTTCGCTTCTTCTATGCTGCATAATGATATTCTTTTACCATCCCCTGCCGCCGCTTTTGAAAATCTATTAAAGATCCTTTCTGATCCTGCTTCATATGAAGCAATATTGCGAACATTATATCGTGTCGGCAAAGGACTTCTGTTATCTTTCATCCTTGCTTTGGTCCTTGTGATTTTAGCAGAAAGAAAACCTGTATTTAGAGACTATCTGCATCCCTTTGTGGTGATCACTTCTTCTATTCCAAATGTAAGTTATATGATCTTAGCAATCATATGGTTAGGCAATGAAGGTAGTGTAACAGCAGTGACGATGCTTGTGTTGTTTCCTGTCTTATTCAGCGGTCTCTATACAGCTGTTGCAGAAGAAAGCCAAGCTTTACGAGATGTAGAAGCACTTTATCCGGAGACATTTTTCTATGCATTACGGTATCGTTTGGTACCAATGTTATATTTAAGTGGTCTAAGGACTTTGAAAACAGCAGCACAACTTGGTTTCAAAGTAGGTGTCATGGCAGAAATATTAGGTGCTGTTAGAGCTGGGGTAGGCAGACAGATCCATTTTGCTGATTTAAACCTAGATACAGCCTCTGTTCTTGCTTGGACAGTGATCATTATCATTTTATCGTGGATGATCTCAGCTTTGATCGAGCTGATGATACAGCATAGAGTAAAATATGAAAAAACAGCAGGGATAAAGCCTGCTGATCAGGGTCTTACAACAAAGTAAGATCCTTTTTCTATGGTCCTACAAAAAACGTTATCCTTACGGATAACGTTTTCCTTTACTTCAAGAATTCTTTTACACAATCAATCGCCTGTGCAAAAGGGATCTCTTCCTTTTCACCAGTTCTAGTCTTGAACTCGACCATACCATCTTTAATACCCTTACCGATCACAACACGGCAAGGAATACCGATGAGGTCCATATCCTTGAACTTAACACCAGGTCTTGCATCACGGTCATCCAATACTGTATCGATACCTGCATCTTTCAATGCATTGTACAACTCTTCTGCCTTAGTGATCTGTTCTTCATCCTTCATAGAAATGATGACTACAGCACACTGGAAAGGGGCAAGATCTTTCGGCCAATTTATACCATTCTCGTCCGCATTCTGTTCTGCAAGAGCAGCCATCGCACGGGCTGGACCAATACCATAGGAACCCATCCAAACATATTGCAGCTGGTTGTTAGCATCCAAATACTTCAGATCCAAAGCCTTAGAATACTTTGTGCCGAGTTTGAATGTATTACCAACCTCGATGCCATGTGCAAAGTGGATCTTGCCACCGCAGACAGGACAGATATCGCCTTCCATAATATTGCGCAGATCGCCGACCTGATCGATCTTGATATCTTTCTGATTTACATTTGTATAATGATAACCAGTCTTATTAGCACCAACGATGAAGTTTTGCATATATGTTACTTCTTCATCTGCATACAACGGGCACTTGATACCGATCGGACCAGCAAAACCGATCTCGGCATCTGTAGCCTGCTTGACCATTTCAGCATCAGCCAGCTCTACATCATTTGCATGCAACATTTTTCTCAACTTCGTTTCATTGACATCACGATCCCCTCTGACCATGACAGCAACTGGAGAACCATCTACGTTATAGATCAATGTCTTAACAAACTTCTTTGCATCCTTGTTGAAGAAAGCAGCTACTTCTTCGATCGTGCGGCTGTTAGGTGTTTCTGCCAATACCATCTCGAGTTCTTCTTCCTTTTCAGCAGGGATCTCCGGTTTGCATGCAGCTACTTCGATATTACTGGAAAGATCACAGGAGTCACATAAGACAAGGATATCTTCACCAAGAGGTGTAATAGCTTGGAACTCTTCTGAAAGAAGGCCGCCCATAACACCTGTATCTGCTCTTACGATGCGGTAAACAAGGTGGAGACGATCCATGATGTTCTTATACGCATTGAACTGCTTGTTATATGCAATATCAAGACCTGCTTCATCCTTATCGAATGTATAAGCATCCTTCATAGCAAATTCTCTTACACGGATCAAACCATATCTAGGACGTGGCTCATCTCTGAACTTAGTCTGGATCTGATACAAAGAGAACGGCATATCTTTATAAGAACGAATCTGCATCTTAGCAGCAATAGCAAAAAGTTCTTCATGTGTAGGACCAAGAACATAAGGCTGTCCTTTACGATCTTTTAAAGAAAACATAGAAGCACCAAAACCTTCACGACGACCAGAGGATACGTATACATCTTCAGGGATCAAAGAAGGCATCAAGAGTTCTTGACAACCTGTACGATCCATTTCGTCACGGATGACTGCTTCGATACGATTGAGAACTTTCAAGCCCATCGGCAGCATCATATAAACACCGCTGGAGCTCTTCTTGATCATACCAGCTCTAACAAGAAGATTTGAGCTGATAGAATCTTCATCTTTTGCATCTTCACGTAATGTGAAGAAAAAACTGTTTTTTAAACGCATATATTTATTACCTCGCGGCGCTATTATAGCATGAAGATTTCTTTACTTTAAGGTATAAACTTGTATAATAACTAGTAATTATAGAGGAGGATACTTACATGGCAACATACTATGACGGACCTAGCCATACATTTAGCGAATATCTTTTGGTTCCAGGTCTCACAAAGAAGGAAAACGTTCCTACAGCAGTTAGTCTTAAGACACCGCTTGTTAAGTTCAAGAAAGGTGAAGAACCTGCTATTTCTTTGAACATTCCGATGGTTTCTGCTGTAATGCAGTCTGTTTCCGGCGATGAGCTCGGCGTCGCACTTGCAAAAGAGGGCGGTATGTCCTTCATCTTCCAGTCGCAGTCTATTGCATCTCAGGCTGCAATGGTTGCACGTGTAAAGAATTATAAGGCAGGCTTTGTAGTTAGTGATTCCAACATTAAGCCTTCTACAACATTGAATGAAATCTTGGATATGGTAGAAAAGTCTGGTCATTCTACTATGCCTGTTACAGAAGATGGTACACCGAATGGCAAGCTCGTTGGTCTTGTAACAAGCCGTGATTACCGTGTATCTCGTATGACGGGTGAGGAAACAGCTGATACATTCATGACACCACGTGAAAAGCTGGTAACAGCACCAGTGACTGCTACATTGTCTGAATGCAATGATTTGATCTGGGAAAATAAGTTGAATACATTGCCGATCGTAGATAGTAATGACAATCTCTGCTATCTTGTATTCCGTAAGGACTATGCTTCTCATAAGCAGAATCCGTTGGAACTGCTAGATGATGAAAAGAGATTCATGGTCGGTGCTGGTATCAATACAAAGGACTATGAGGAAAGAGTTCCAGCTTTGGTCAATGCTGGTGTTGACTGCTTGGTCATCGACTCTTCTGATGGCTATACAGAATGGCAGGGTATGACACTTGATTGGATCAAGGCAAAGTATGGTGATTCCGTTAAGGTCGGTGCTGGTAATGTTGTTGATGCAGATGGTTTCAACTATTTGGCAAGTCATGGTGCTGATTTTGTAAAGATCGGTATCGGCGGCGGCTCTATCTGCATTACGCGTGAAACAAAGGGTATCGGTAGAGGTCAGGCTACTTCTGTTATCGATGTTGCTATGGCTCGTGATGAGTGGTTTGAAAAGACAGGTGAGTACATCCCGATTTGTTCTGATGGCGGTATCGTTTATGACTACCATATCGTATTGGCATTGGCTATGGGTGCTGACTTCGTTATGCTTGGCAGATACTTTTCTAGATTTGAAGAAGCACCTGGTGAAAAGCTCACGATCAATGGTGCTTTTGTAAAGGAATACTGGGGTGAAGGTTCCAACCGTGCAAAGAACTGGCAGAGATATGATCTTGGCGGCAAGGGCAAGCTTTCCTTCGAAGAAGGTGTTGACTCCTATGTACCATATGCTGGTTTCCTGCATGACAATGTTCAGCTGACAACAGCTAAGATCCGTTCTACAATGTGTAACTGCGGTGCTCTTACAATTAAGGAATTGCAGGAAAATGCTAGATTGACACTTGTTTCTGCTACTTCTATCGTAGAAGGTGGCGCACATGATGTCATTGTCAAGAACAAGGATCAGTCTTTCAATAAGTAAGATATACAACACAAGGAGAGCGTTATGTTCTCCTTTTTTTT
>CAUWCC010000023.1:0-26172 GCA_963556805.1 uncultured Bulleidia sp.
TTCAACTTTTCTTTTTTTGCTTTTCAAAGTGGAAATTAACTTTTCACTTCAGCAGCAAAATGACGGCAAGGAGATTTTGCTCTCCCTGCCGCCGTTCTCGGTTAGTTGTAAATTATATCGTGGTTTACAATTTCTGTAGCTCTGCTGCGAATGTTATTCATCCGAGCAACCCATTCCATTTGATCTCCTGCTTTGAGTCGTTCGGTAACCCCTTCACGCTCTGTCAGCTGTTCTACAAGCCGAAAAAACATATCCTCAGCCTGCTTGTCAATGTCAGCAAGATAGCCGTTTAACTTACCGCTTGTCAGCAGATTAATATATCTCACTTTGTGGTATTGCTTGATATACCTCAAATGTCGCTGTCCCCATACACCAATTTCAACTTGTTCTCCACTGGGCAAGGTCAGATTGGGAATGAGATAACCGTTTTCCTCACGATAAGTGCCACCCATTTGTTCAAATAATGATTTCATTGCAGTCTCCTCCAAATGTAATTTTTAGATTTTTCTGCAATATACCGTACCGATTGTCTTTACAACTTGTTTTCAGAACCTTCGTTACGGCACCTCAACATTATCCCGTGCCTTTGTGTCATTGAAATGTAATGGAGAAGATGCGTAAATGCGTATCTCTCGGACTATCGATTAGTGAACCTTCTTAATAAGGTAAGCACCTGCATAAATTGCAATGATCATCATACCTGCATATACAAGCGGATCAGAATTTACACCTGTAGCTGGCTTCTTATCACTAGAAGGATTATCTGTAGGCTTAGCTGTGCTATTTGGCTTTTCTTCAGGCACATCTGTTTCCTCTGGCTGTATTGGAGCAGCAGTTGGCTCAGGAGAGACGGATGGTTCTGGAGATGTAGATGGAGATGGTGTTACAACCTCTACATAATATGGATATGCATCCATATTAGCTGTTACTGTTGTATTCTCTGTTACCTGAGTACCCTTACCGTTTTTCTTTGTGAACCAACCCTTGAACTCATAGCCTTCTTTTGCTGGAGCTGTTGGTAGCAATTCTCCGATCTTTTCACCACTTACTACACGGATCGGATCTACAGATTCGGCATGGAATGTAACTGTGAATTTAGCCTTAGCATCGATCAAGCTGTTCAACTGCTCTACAGCCTTTGTGATATCTCTATTCAATGCCAATGCATTTTCATTCAAGGACTGAGCATTGATATAAGCATCATAGAATTCATCGAATCCCTTACGGTCTTCAAATGTGATGCCTTCCTTCTTGATCTTATCTTCTGCCTTCTTCAAAGCTTCCTTCAATGCAGTACGATCTACTGATTCAAATGCCTGGAACTCTCTCAACTTGAAAGTACCACCATTGTTCTCAACACCCTGCATACGCAGATATCTTGTGTTGATCGGTTCAGCAAATGTAACTGTATTTACAGCCTGTCCATTGACTGTCTGTACATCTTCCCAATTCTTACCATCCGCAGATTTCTGGATCTTGAATGTACGTGGTGCTCTATCCCACTGCAGAACAATCTTAGAAATGCTATATGTATCCAACATATCTACAGCAAGATTGCTGTCTGGATGCGCACCCTCAAAGTGAGAAGACTTCTCTGTGTACTTCGGATCATGGCTTCCTTCTAATGTATTGCCATCACCGTCAATAGCCTTCCAACCAACGTTCAGCTTCTTCCAAGCTGTATCATATCCTTGATCGCCCTTATGCTGTGCTGTACCTGCTGCAACCTTATCCTGAGCAACGTTAACTGCTGTTACATCCTTACCCTCAGAAACTGTCTTGATTTCTTCTGGAGACAATGCCTTGTTATAAACCTTTACATCAGCAATACCGCCCTTCAAACCTTCACCGATCTTTGTGAGCGGGAAGATGAATGTTGTCATCAGATCTGTAGACTGATTCTGCTTATCATGAGGTCTATCAAATACCTGTGCAAGCTTACCGTCTGTATAAAGCTTCAATACCTGCTGTGTACCGACCAGAGTAATATTCATTGCCTTATTCGGCTTCAACTCTGTATCAAATGTCTGTGTGAAGTAGGAACGATCTACGCCGAGCTTTCCACCCTTTCTAACAGACAAACGACCATCTCTGCCATCAAACAAGATCATATCGCTGCTTGTGTCAGATACCTTTACATCAAACTGAACTGTATATGGATAGTCAATGGAACGAAGACTTGTTTCCAAGCTGCCATTACCATTGAATGTCAACCATGTCTTACCATCTTCCTTCTTGAACTCACCATTTGTGATCTTACCGTTATAACCATTACCTGATGCATCCATGACTTCATTGTTTGAAGCATGATCGAAATCATAATCAACAACAAGACTTGTCTTGGATGGAATATCAGAACCTAATGAAACACCAGGACCACCCTTCAATGCTTCATATTTGAAACTGTAATCTGCAAATGTTTCATCTGCATCTGTACCGCCCCATGTCTTTTCAGACAAGATAGCAGCCTGACGTACCAAACGTTCATAGTTATCTCTTTCTGTAACACCCATGTCACTAACATCAGCCCACAATGCTGTCTTAGCACCCATGAGGTTAGGATCTGCCTTTTGCAAATTACCAGAGGACATAACATTTGGTTCCCAATCATTGAATACATGTTCTACATTGACAATATCTCTGTAGTCACGACCTGGGTTGCCATAGAGATGGAAAGAGTCAACGTTAACGATCTTGAAACCTTCCTTACTTCTCTTAACTGCATTTTCCCAGCTGTTAGACCAGTAGTCTACTTCAATGTCATTGTATGGAACAGCAGAAACACCTTGTGCGTCAAAGTACTGTGTTGTAGAACCCCACATACGAACTTTCTTACCAGAAGCTTCTACGAAATCAGAGATCGTTCTGATGTAGTTTCTCATACCTTCCTGTTCATCCTGACGGATACCCCAGTACTCATCTACACCGATACCAACTGTATCACCTAAGAATGTAGGATCATTCTTATCTAAATATTCATCATAGAGTTCTTTGAGGAAATCGAGTGCCCATTTACCACTTTCTCCCTTCAAAGAAAGCAATTCCCAGTCGCGTTCATTGTTGATCAAGCCCTTTACCTCAGGCAATACCTTCTGCAATTCATCCAAATGATTTCTTGCATACTTTGTAAATGTCAGAGAATGACCAGGCCCATCGATCTCAGAAATCGGATTCATACCATACTTCTGTGCAAGTCTCTGCAGATCTTTGTATTCATCCTTTGTATACTGTGGTTCACCACCCCATACTTCGTTGTAATACTTACTTGGTTTTGGATCTGTCTTCAAACTTGGGAACTTTTCACTCTCAAGACGGAACATTGCCTGTCCCTTTGCCCAGAATTCATAATCACCACGATTACCATTACTGCCATCGTGACGGTTATCGTTCAAATGGAAATGAACTTCATTGATCTTATAGAAAGAGAATGTCTTCAACAGATCTTCCAATGCGTCCAAACGGTATGGTGTTCTTGCAATATCGATCATGACACCGCGAACATCATACTTAGAAAAGTCTCTTGCTACACCCTTAGGGAAAGAATACTGACCGTTCTGTCTTGTATATACCTGTTCGATTGTCTTTGTACCATAGAGAACACCGTTATACCCTGTACTCTCGATCTTTACACCCTGATCATCAGCCTTCAGCAAATAGCCTTCCTTGCCGATATCATAATTATCCACTGCTACAGACTGCAGAATGAAGTCATCACCATTTGCCTCACCCTCTGTAACAATTTCTACTGTGCGACCTGTAATGTCCTTTAGATCTGCCTGGAACTGTTCAGCAACAGCCGCAAGATTTACCTGTGCCTGATCTAATACAATGATTTTTGTATCATCTGTCAGTGCAACATCACCTGTGTATCCATACCATTCCTGAATACTTGGAATGACAGCTGGTTCTGCATTCTGCTGGGCAACTTCTGGATATAATCCTGCATCTGTTCCTCTATGATTTGGAACATGTACACGGAATGTCTTCTCTGCCTTATCTGTCTCATCCTCATTGTTTGTTACTTCCAAGAGGATCTCCATATCGTAGTCATACATGTTATGTGTGCTGATCACACCTTCATCTGTAACGACCTGCGGGAATTCACTACCCTTTACATGAATGCTGTAACCATCATGTACCTGTGGTAATGGAATCTGTGTCATCTCTGGTGTAATAGCCTCTAAACTCTGTACAGCATCGATTGCTTCTTTTGCATCAGCTGGACCTGGATTAATAACATCTGGTGTCTGTACCTGTGTACCATTGATCTCAATCTCTCTGATAGAAACACCATTACCACCAGCTTGATGGTTTACTTTATTAAATACGAATCTCACGTAACGATCCAAATGATTTACATCTGTAATCTGATCAACTGGATTCTGCTTAGAATTACTTGCTTCAGAAGTTACATGCTTAACTGTCTTCCACTCATCAGACTTCTTTGCTCTAGTCTGAATGTCATAATCTGTAGAATATACAAGTTTGAAGAAATGCAGATTAATAGATGTAATATTTGTAACTTCGTTTCTCAAATCGATTTCTAACCACTGCGGTGTCTGCTGCTGATTTGCATCAGTACCGTTCTTCATGTTTGGAGAAGACCATCTTGAGTTATCAGTATTATTGATACCGTCAACCACAAGATCTGGTGTCAAAGACTGCATCGCCGCTTCTACACCAGAAGCCTTTACACGCTTGCCTGCCGCAATATTACCTGTTTTAGATTCATAGCCATTCTCACTGATCTTAGTACCCATGACTTCGAATTCACGTACAGCAATACTATGGTTTACGGCTCGATCGTTTCCTGAAGTAAAACGCAGTCTCATATAACGTGGCACTTCAATCGGCTGACCATTCTGCTTCAAATCTACAGTCTTTACAACATCTTTCTGATCACTAGACTGCATTTCTACAGTTTTCAATTCTGTCCACTTTGCCCCTTCGCCATTAGAATCAGAAACTTCCACTGTGAAGTTGCCATACAACTTAGCAAAGAATTTAACATTGATAGAAGATACATGTGCTCTAGCACCTAAATCCACTTCCAACCACTGCTCAGTAAATTCCGCATCTTCACCACTCTGCCAACGGCTGTTATTCTTATCGTCCGTTTCATTACTAGAAACTCCATCAAATGCTAAATTTGCACTTCTCTCTGGATTTCCATCAGTAGGCTTAAATGATTTTGATGCTCGTGCTGGTGCACGTAATGCAATGTTAGTTTCTGCCGTCTGCGGCTGTGCTGTTGTCTCTGCAAATGGTGCTTCTTCTGCAAAAACTTTTGAAAAACTAGAGACATTTACTGTTCCTAAACCAAGAACAGCAGCCATCAACACGGCAGCTCCTCTCTTGTAGTTCATACATTCCTCCCATGCTTTATCAAAATTAAAGCTTATTTATCATCATAAATTAACGCACCTTCTCAATGAAAATGACATAGAATTTCCTTTGATAAGATATAAATATACTTTGATTATGCATCTTCTATTAAAAAAATTTGTTACGCATTCATTTAAAAAAGGAACCGTACTCTGTACAGTTCCTCAAATAACTTACTTGTTATATACAGCCTCTGCTTCACAATAGATGCAGCGGTATGTATGTGTCTTTGGATCTTTGAGACGAAATACATGGTGGAGTTCCTGTTCACATGCTGTAATACATCTCTTGTTTGTGCAATGGAGAACATCTACCAGATCATCTGGCTGTAGCTTTGGTCTTTCCGGCTTCTCAGAAAGAAGCTTCTTGATCAAAGCCATACGCATGTATCTGCCATTGTATACCTGCTTGAAGTAGCAAGCTCTAGGATCATCATCCAGATCAACAGAGATCTCGTTTACACGTGGTAACGGATGAAGAACGATGCAGTCAGACTTAGCCTTCTCCATCTTCTTAGCATTCAAGATATATACATCCTTCAATCTCTCATATGTCTCTGCAGAATCAAATCTCTCCTTCTGAATACGTGTCATATACAACACATCCAGATCCTTGAGATTCTCTTCCATATTCGTTACTTCAACATATGAAATATTATGCTTCTCCAAGATATCTTCCTTTACCCATGCTGGTACCTTCAACTCTTCAGGAGAGATCAATACCACCTTGAGACCCTTATATCTAGCCAATGCATTCAACAAAGAATGAACTGTTCTGCCATACTTCAAATCACCAACAAAACCTACTGTCAGATTATCCAATCTACCCTTCTCACGATAAATCGTGCAAAGGTCAGCCAATGTCTGAGTAGGATGATTATGACCACCATCACCAGCATTGATAACAGGGATATTACAAGACTGTGCAGCAACCATTGGAGCACCTTCCATGTTATGACGCATTGCAATGATATCTGCTAACTGTGAAACAACGATAGAAGTATCATGAACACTCTCACCCTTAGAAGCACTACTACTCTGAGCACCTGTAAAACCAATCACATCACCGCCCATTGTCTGCATAGCAGATTCAAAGGACAGTCTTGTTCTTGTACTCGGTTCATAGAACAAAGTAGCAAGTCTCTTTCCCTTCATACAATGAGAATACTTTTCCGGATTCTCCATCATATCCATAGCAGTATGGATGAGTTCATCGATCTCTTCTGTTGTTAGATCTAAGATATCAATGCAGTCTTTCATTTGTTGATCCAGCTTTCATCACTTGGGTTGTTACGGAATGCGATCAATCTTTCGATATCAGATTCCTTGATATACCCCTCTTCAGCAGCACACTTTGCAATCACATCGAAACATGTCAAAGAAACATTCTTAACATTGTTCTCAGCCAAACGATCTGCAGCCTTCTGCATACCATATGTAACGATAGAAACAATACCAAGGACCTCAGCACCTGCTTCACGAAGAACGTTGACAACATCTACACAGCTTCCTGCTGTAGAGATCAAGTCTTCTACAACAACGACCTTCTGGCCTTTTTCCAACTTACCTTCGATCTGGTTCTTACGACCATGATCCTTAGAACCTGTACGAACATAACCCATAGGCATATCCAAGATATGACCTGTAATAGCAGCGTGAGCAATACCTGCTGTAGAAGTACCCATGAGTACTTCAGCCTCTGGGAAGTTCTCCTTTACGAGTTCAGCAAGACCGTTCTCTACATCTGTTCTTACCTTGACATCTGTCAAAGTCAAACGGTTATCACAATATACTGGTGACTTGATACCAGATGCCCATGTAAATGGTTCATCTGGTCTAAAGAATACTGCCTTAATGGAAAGCAGATCTTTTGCAATGAGTTCTTCTCTAGACATTATGCTTCCTCCCCTAAAAATTCTTTAATGCATCTTTCATATGCAGCAACTGGATCTTGTGCTGCTGTAATAGATCTACCAACTACGATGTAGTCAGAACCGATCTCACGAGCCTTCTCTGGTGTCATAACTCTCTTCTGATCACCCTTATCATCTGTTGCAAAACGGATGCCAGGTGTAACTGTCAAGAAGTTCTCACCACAAGACTCATGTACGATACCAGCTTCCAATGGTGAACATACAACACCATCAAGACCAGCCTTCTTTGCACATTCTGCATAGTGCATAACAACATCAGCAATTGGTTCCTTGATGAGCAGGTCATTCTCCATGCTCTCTTGATCAGTAGATGTCAACTGTGTAACAGCGATCAACAGAGGTCTTGTACCATCTTCTCTTGTCAAACCTTCCAAAGCGGCTTCCATCATACGTACCGTACCGCCAGCATGAACATTGACCAAATCGACATCTAAGTTAGAAAGGACCTTCATAGCCTTCTTAACTGTGTTAGGAATATCATGAAGCTTCAAGTCTAAGAAGATCTTATGACCTCTCTTCTTGATCTCACGAACGATCTCAGGACCTGCTGCATAGAACAATTCCATTCCGATCTTTACAAAAGGCTTTCTGCCTGTGAAACGATCCAAGAATGCAAGTGTTTCCTCGGCGGAGGAAAAGTCACATGCGATGATTACATCTTTAGCCATCTTATTTTTCTCCTTTTCTTAACGCTTCTAATGTTGTAATACCATACTTATCCATAGTACTTGGAAGATCTTCAATTATCTTCTTGCATACCCATGGATCAACAAGATTGGCAGCACCTACTTCTACAGCAGATGCACCAGCCATCATCATTTCCAGTACATCTTCAGCAGAAGATACACCACCCATACCGATGACGGGAATATTCACAGCATGTGCGACCTGGTATACCATACGTACAGCAACCGGGAAGATTGCTGGACCTGAGAAACCACCCATTGTATTAGCAATGACCGGCTTTCTTGTCTTTAAATCAATACGCATGCCAAGCATCGTATTGATCAAAGAAATACCATCTGCACCTGCTTCTTCACAAGCCTTGGCAATCGATACGATATCCGTAACATTTGGGGAAAGCTTGATGAATACAGGCTTTGTTGTAACAGCTTTTACAGCCCTTGTGATCTCAGCAGCCGCCTTTGGATCTGTACCAAAAGCCATACCTCCGCCATGAACATTCGGACAACTGATATTTACCTCAAACCAACCAATATCATCGATCGCATCTAATTTCTGACATGTATATGCATAATCCTCCACACTAAAGCCAGACACATTTGCCATGACCTTCTTGTGGAACACCTTACGCATCTTCGGCAATTCCTCATCAATGACCTTCTCAACGCCTGGGTTCTGTAAACCTACCGCATTGATCAAACCACTTGTGCATTCTGCAATACGTGGTGTTGGATTACCGAAGCGAGGATCTTTTGTGGTTCCCTTAAAAGAGAATGTACCAAGCATATTAATGTCATACAGATCTGCATACTCATACCCGTATCCAAATGTACCAGATGCGGGAATGACTGGATTATCCAGAGTAATGCCAGCCAAATCTACACTTAGTCTTCCCATAAGATCTCCTCTTTATCAAAGATAGGACCATCTTTGCATACACGCTTATAACCATTCTTCGTCTTTGTAGAACATCCCATACATGCACCGAAACCGCATCCCATTCTTTCTTCAAAAGAATACTGACCATCTGTATCTGCTGTATTGTAAACAGCCTTCAACATCGGTAACGGTCCGCAGCAGTATGTGAATGTATACCCCGCTACCAACGGCATAGCATTTGTAACAAAGCCCTTATTGCCATAACTGCCATCTACCGTTGTGACCTTTACATCACATCCAAGAGCCTTGAACTCTGTTTCATAGAACACCTCAGATGCTGTATTAAAACCGAGGATCACGCTCACTTCCTTATGCTGCTCCTTCAATCTCTTTGCAAGCATATAAAGCGGCGGAACACCTACACCACCCCCAATAAGAAGCGGATGATCACCGCTTCTATCGAGGTCATAACCATTCCCAAGACCCGTCAGGATATCCAGAGTTTGTCCGGGAACCAACTGTGACATAGCATCTGTACCATGACCAACAACTTTGTAAATGATGATGATGTTATCATTTTCCACATCACATACACTGATCGGACGACGCAGGTAGTAACCATCCAGCTTAATGTCAATAAACTGACCGCAAGCAGTTACAGCACTTGTATCACCCTTCAGCTTCATGCGCCAGATACTATCTGTCAACTTCAGATTTTCTGTGATTTCATAGACAGACTGTTTCATCCTAATTCCCCTCAGGCATCAATCGTAGAGATCTTCATTGTTGTTTCTTCCAAGACATCAAGCAGAACACGTACTGTATCCAGAGAAGTCATCAAGGCTGCATTGTTTTCTACAGCACACTGACGGATCTCATGACCATCTGTTTCCGCACCCTTACTTGCGATATCTCTTGTGTTGATGACATATGTAACATATCCGCTTCTGATCTCATCCGGGATCTCATGAGAACCCTCACTGATCTTATGCAGAACATGTGTGCGAATACCGTTCTTCTTCAAGAAATCTGCTGTACCCTGGGTAGCTTCAATATTGAAACCAAGTTCATAGAATCTTCTGATCAAAGGCAATGCTTCATCCTTATCACGATCTGCAATCGTGCAAAGAACTGTACCATAGTTCAATAACTTCATACCAGAAGCCTGCAATGCTTTATACAAAGCACGGTACAGATGATCATCATAACCAATTGCTTCACCAGTAGACTTCATTTCCGGAGACAGGTAAGCATCCAGACCTCTGATCTTATTGAAGGAGAAAACCGGAACCTTTACATAGTATCTATTCTTCTCTTCTGGATACAGGTCGAAGATACCCTGTTCCTTCAAGCTCTTACCAAGAATGACTTCTGTAGCAATATCTGCCAAGGAATAACCTGTACTCTTGGAAAGGAATGGAACTGTTCTAGAAGATCTAGGATTTACTTCAATAATGAAGACATTGTCATTTTCATCAACGATGAACTGAATGTTATAGAGACCTACGATACCAATGCCAAGACCAAGTTTCTTAGCATACTGCAGGATGGTGCCCTTTACCTTATCAGAGATAGAGAATGTTGGATATACACTGATGGAGTCACCAGAGTGGATACCTGTTCTTTCTACAAGTTCCATAATACCTGGAACGAATACATCTCTACCATCACAGATAGCATCTACTTCTACTTCCTTACCCATGATGTAGTGGTCAACAAGTACTGGCTTGTCTTCATCGATCTCTACAGCTGTCTTGAGGTAATGACGAAGCTGTTCTTCATCCGCAACGATCTGCATAGCTCTACCACCCAATACGAAGGAAGGTCTAACAAGTACCGGATAACCGATCTCTTCAGCTGCCTTAACACCATCTTCGATCTTTGTCACAGCACGACCCTGCGGCTGAGGGATGTTGAGTTCTGTCAATACCTTTTCAAAAGCATCTCTGTTCTCTGCTCTCTCAATTGCATCACAATCTGTACCAATGATCTTAACCCCTCTATCACGGAGTGGTTCTGCAAGGTTGATGGCTGTCTGACCACCCAAACTTGCAATAACACCGATCGGCTTTTCATAGTCGAGAACATTCATAACATCTTCTGGTGTCAATGGTTCAAAGTAGAGCTTATCTGCTGTTGTATAGTCAGTAGATACTGTCTCAGGGTTGTTGTTGATGATGATAGCTTCATAACCCTCACGACGGATCGTCTGTACAGCATGTACTGTACTATAGTCGAACTCGACACCCTGACCGATACGGATTGGACCAGCGCCAAGTACAACAACCTTCTTACGATCTGTCAAAACAGATTCATTCTCACCTGTATAGGAAGAATAGAAGTAAGGGATATAAGCATTTGTATGACATGTATCTACCATACGGAAGGAAGGAACGATACCGTTTTCCTTACGTAAAGCATATACATCTGTTTCCTTCATATCCCAAAGGGAAGCAATCTCTGAATCACTGAAGCCCATTACCTTAGCAGCACGCAGTGTTTCGATATCACCCTTATGGTCAGACAATGTCTTCTCCATACGAACGATCTTCTGCAATGTCTCAAGGAAGTACTCTGTGATCATTGTAATGCCATGAAGCTTTTCAATAGACTCATTTCTTCTCATCAATTCAGCAATGGCATAGATGTTGTCATCACGGAATGTGCTGATGTAAGCAAGAAGTTCATTTGTGTCCATCTTGTCAAACTTCTTGAGATGGAGGTGGTTGGCACCAATCTCCAAGGAACGTACAGACTTAAGCAGGCACTCTTCCAATGTAGAACCAATGCCCATAACTTCACCTGTAGCCTTCATCTGTGTACCAAGGGTATTAGAAGCGGCAGTGAACTTATCGAATGGGAATCTAGGCATCTTAGCTACAACATAGTCAAGACGCGGTTCGAATGCTGCATTTGTATTAGCAACTGCGATCTCTTCCAAAGTCATACCAACAGCGATCTTAGCTGTAACACGTGCGATCGGATAACCAGATGCCTTAGAAGCCAAAGCACTAGAACGAGATACACGCGGATTAACCTCGATGAGGAAGTATCTAGAAGAATGCGGATCCAAAGCAAACTGAACGTTGCAACCGCCTTCGATCTTCAATGCCTTGATAATCTTGATCGCACTATCATTCAACATCTTCAAATCATGATCACTCAGAGTCATGATCGGTGCTACTACCATGGAGTCACCTGTGTGAACACCTACAGGGTCAATATTCTCCATACCACAGATCGTAATTGCATGATCTGTAGAGTCACGCATAACTTCAAATTCGATCTCTTTATAACCCTTAACAGACTTCTCTACCAAGACCTGAGATACAGGGGAAAGACGGAAACCATTGGTTGCTACTTCAATGAGTTCTTCTTCATTGTTAGCAAAACCACCACCTGTACCACCAAGTGTGAAAGCAGGACGAAGAACAACTGGATAACCAATATCCAAGGCAGCCTTCTTAGCTTCTTCAAGGTTATAAGTAATCTCAGATGGGATCGTTGGTTCACCAATAGACTCACACAATTCCTTAAACAATTCTCTATCTTCAGCACGTTCAATAGAATCAGAACTTGTACCAAGGAGTTCAACACCACATTCCTTCAATACACCCTTCTTCTCAAGCTGGATGGCCATATTCAGACCTGTCTGACCACCAATACCAGGAACGATTGCATCTGGTCTTTCATAACGCAGGATCTTAGCAATGTATTCCAGTGTCAATGGTTCCATGTAGACTTTATCTGCAATAGAAGTATCTGTCATGATCGTAGCAGGATTTGAGTTGACCAATACTACTTCATAGCCTTCCTCCTTCAATGCAAGACAAGCCTGTGTGCCTGCATAGTCGAATTCTGCAGCCTGTCCAATTACAATAGGACCGCTGCCAATGATCAGTACTTTCTTAATGTCTGTTCTTTTTGCCATACGATTTCTCCTCCATATATAGTTGCGACGCATTCAGCATCCATTTCCATACCTGCAAACGGTGTTGCTCTTCCTTTAGAAAGGAATGCTTCAGGGTCGACAGTGTAGTGACGATTTAGATCCCATATGCTGAAGTCTGTACCAAGCGGGATATGGAATCTCTTTCTTGGATTAACGATCAACATATTTAATATCGTATCTAATGGTACGATACCCGGTTTCACTAAATAAGTATAAACAGCAGGGAAACATGTCTCTAGACCAACAATACCCATGGCACTACCAGCTAGACCTCTGCTCTTTTCTTCTAGACTATGCGGGGCATGGTCGGTTGCTAAGCAATCGATCGTGCCATCCAATACACCCTCTAGAAGTGCTTCTTTATCTGCTTGAGATCGCAGGGGTGGATTCATCTTCCACCAACCACTCTCCTGTAGATCACTATCATCGAAGATCAAGTAATGTGGCCCTGTTTCACAAGTTACATCAATACCGTCTTTCTTAGCCTGACGGATCAACTCTACTGATTCCTTCGTTGATATATGACATACGTGATATGCACAACCTGTTTCCTTAGCTAATAAGATATCACGTTCTACTTGTTTCCATTCTGATGCACTGCATATCCCTTTATGTCCATGAGCATGAGCATATGCACCATCATGGATATAACCACCATGCAGCAGATCATTCACCTCACAATGAGCAACAACGATTTTACCAAGCTTCTTTGCCCGCATCATTGCCTCTCTCATCATTTCATCACTCTGTACCCCATGACCATCATCACTGAAAGCAATACACTGATCTGCCATACCTTCCAGATCTGCCATCTGCTTACCCATCTGTCCAACAGTAATAGCAGCATATGGTCTTACATCGATCACTGCATCCTTCGCAATGATATCTGTTTCCAGTTTCAAATGTTCTTTGCTATCTGGAACAGGGTTCAGATTCGGCATGGTGCACACACTCGTGTAACCACCATGGGCTGCCGCCAATGAACCTGTCTGGATCGTTTCTTTATACGAAAAACCCGGCTCCCTGAAATGTACATGCACATCACAGAAACCGGGAAAAATAACATAACGATCTGATTGACAGACACTAAGTCCATCGTTGCAGCGGAAGAAATGCAAAACATCGTCAGCAAAGCTGTCATTCAGTCCGGGATTCCAGATGTTCGCACTATGCTTTGTCATACGCACCTCTTTCATTACTCCACTCAGGCAGGATCTAGACCATGTTTTCTAACTGTCTTAGAGACCTCCTGCGGAATTGCCACATAATATAAAACAATAAATGATATCGTTTGTCAACGAGATTATTTACTTGCTTTTTGCACTGCTTTTTCTTTCAAAAAAGTAATTAATTCTGGACTGCATTCTCGCTTTAAAATGATCTCACCAGAACCACTATTTACCATCAAATAGAACGCATTTGAATCCTCTGTGATACTAGCTAATCTACTATAGCTGCAATCTCCTTTCTCATCATGCCACTTCACACTAAAACTGTCATCATAAAAGGTGATCTTACGTGTATCTTTGCTTAACATCTTATTCTGACGATACTGTCTTAAAGCATCGAAGATCCACATAAATAATGTCATAAATAAGAAGAGAACACCACCTGTTAAACCAAATACTAAGATAATAGAGATATGGAAATAATAACCAGCTACTGCGCCTATCAACATCACAAGGGCTAGTAAAAGATCCAGTTTCTGTTGTTTCTTTCTCCCTTCTTTACCTACCGTTTGACAATACGTGAGATAGTCACGGAAAGTGATATGTTGTTCGATCCTAAATAAAGCATTTTTCTTACTCATAGTTACTCCTATCGTATTCTTCCATTGTCATACCAGATGTATGCAGCTTTTCAGCTTCTTCTACCCCGACATAACGATAATTCCATGGTGAATACATGATCCCTGTTATATCTTCTTTTCCTTCTGGATATCGCAGGATCCAGCCATACTGCCAAGCATTGTTCACAAGCCATGTACTAGCTGTTGTATTACTGAAACATTGGTCTAAACGACATGTACCATCTAGACAACCTAGATCTACTGCTAATCCTAACTGATGCTCACTTCTACCTGGCTGACAATCCAAATGAGAGGCATATTCTTCACCATAGAGATCTACATAAGATCGATGTACTTGTACTTCTGTTTCATAACTACGATACCCACTGACCAAAATCAGATCGATCCCATCTGCTTGGGCATCCGCAAACATTTTCACCAACGCATCAGCTGCTTCTTTCACAAGCTGCTGTATACTTTCACTCTCTACAGCAACATCTACTAGATCCTGTGGTACATAACTTGGATCCAATGTATGTTCCTTATTCACGATCCTAATAAGACTCTCATCTGGTACAGGCGTCGGGGATGGACTTGGTTCGATCGTTGGTATAGGTGAAGGAATAGGAGAAGGTTCAAATGTCGACTTCTCTGTTTCCACTGGTCTTGGTTTTTCGACAGCGGAAGATTGGATACGTTCTGCTCCACCACCGATTATCAAGATAAAAAGACAACCAGCGATCACGATGCATAGACCTACGGCTATATATAACTTAATGTACATATTTCGATCGTTGTTCTTCATAATTTATATTATAGGAAGAATCTAAAATTTCCTGCAAGTAGGACCGAAAGAAAAACGGCCCCGCAGGACCGTTTGTTTTACTGTAATGGTGTATAGGCAACGTAGGAGCCTCCCCCATCTGTTACCCATTCATTCACACCTACACGATACCAATTGCTTGTACCATCATTTGTCTGTTCATAAACTGTACACTGTTCTCCTGATGTAAGCGTACCAGCGATCTCAGCATCCATAGATGGCGATACACGCTTATTCAACAACTGTGCTGTAACAGACAATGTACCGATCTGTGTTTCACCAGGCTGTTCTGGAACTGGTGCTTCTGCCTGTCCTTCCACCGGCTGTTCTGGAGCAGGAACAGCCTGCTGTTCCTGCTGCTCTGGTGTCTGCTCTGTTGCAATCTCACCACCAGGAACGACCTCACCATTATTCTCCTCTACCTTCTCTTCTGTAGACAAGAACGGTATCCAAGAGAACATCTCCGGCTTTGTCTGATATAAGAAGAACACACCTGCAAACAAGATAACAAGAATAGCAAGAATGATCACGATCGTAGAAGCACGTGATGGTGATCCTTCATCATCATCGTCATCATCATCCTCTGCTTCTGGCACCTCAATCTTTTGAATCGGCTGGGTAGCAGCCTGTGGCATACGTGGCAACACTAACGTTTCCGCTGTCTTTTCAGGATCTTCTTTCTCCTCTGCCTTATGAGCAGATTCTGGTGTTTCTTCCTGTGAAAGATTTTCAAACTTATGGAATGAATCTTCTTCTGGTTCATCTGGGAATACGACTGCCTCAGATGCAGGTCTTTCCTCTTCCTGTGCCTCACCTTCGATAACATCGATCAAAGCCAAGATCCTGCCAAGCAAGATACCCATAGCAGAGAACTGTGCCTTTGCGTTTGTTAACAAAGCTTCTACCTGTCCTTTTGATATGTTCATCAACTCTGCAATTCGCACATTTGTTAAATGATCACAGAATCTCATGACAACTGCCAATCTCTCAGCATCTGTCAAAACAGAAAGACCCTGCAGCAAATACTTACGACAAGTAGGCTCATCTGGTAATTCCAGATTCAAAGACGCTGTCTCATCCGCATCTGTATATACACCTGTTTCTACTTCTTCTGTAAAAGGAGAAACAAGCTTCACAGCACATTCTCTAACGATATCATGAAGCCATCTTTCAAAACTTGGTTCAGATGCAGAAGAATGTAATCTCACATATGCTGTATTAAAAGCATTCTGTACAGCCTTCTTCGCGATCTCATGATCCTTCAGATACAACCTAGCAGAATAGTACATTTCATCCGTAAAACTCTGCAATAACTTCACAGCTGCTTGTCTATCTCCGCTCAAAGCAGAACGCAGGATCAACTGCACATCTTCATCTGTTAATTTTCTATCTTGCGGCATAATTCCACCTCTATTTCTTCACTAATGCTATTATACGATTTTTTCCAAAGAGATACACCTTTGTCAGGCTGTTACTGTACGCACAGTCTCCTTGATTTGTTTCTGAATACCCATACGGATCATCGTACTTTGTGCCCCGAAGGAGACCTTGAAACCTGCTGTAGATTCCATGATCTTTACAGCACCTAGTTTACGTAATCTTGCAGCATCTAGTTTATACGGATCTTGTAAAGAAATGATCAAGGCAGAATATGTAGATGTAACAAGACGGATATTATCGATACCACCAACAGCTTTTACAGTACTCTTTATGATATCTTCCTTCACGCCTGTATGGAACAGATCGATCGCCATATGACGGAAATACAATCGAGCAGCACAGAAGTACACAACAGCCATGATCACACCAATGATCAACAGTTTGATCAATACCGGTCTTAACACAGGGTTAGAGATATATGTAAAAGCCTCCATCAAAGTGCCAGGCATTGCAGTCATAGACATCTGTGCTGTCATGTTATAGCCAAGATATATCTGCATGCTTTGTAATAATGCAAACAATGTTCCTGTAAGACCAACATGCATCAAGAATAGAACAGGACAAAGAACAAGCAATGCGATCTCTACTGGTAGTAGGATACCTGTAAACATTGAAACAAGATCAGCGATCACAAATAAAAGAATACTTCTTCTCTTCATCGGCTTATCTGTTTGTACTGAGAAGATCCCCCACAATAATGCAGGTATTGCAAAAATATTCAAGATGTAATACGGCGTAATGAAACGTCCTGTCATACCTGAAACAGCATTGGTAGCAGATTGGGCTGTCCATATCGTTACATCGCCAACAACACTAGAACCAGATACACTGACCCAAGACCCACCCATGTTGGAATACCAGAACGGTGCTCTTACAAGACCGCCAAGATTCAATACATTCATCAATCCTTCAGTAATACCATACAAAGCCAGATTGATCGGATTTGTTGTATCTACCGCAATAAAGTCTAATATCTTCTGCAGTCCCATAAAGAAATACGGCCAAGCAAATGCTGTCAATACACCAGCAGCTGCACACCAGAACAAAGTTGTGATCATACACCAAGAAGACTTAGAGATAAAACCGAAGAAACTATATTCACTTTTCTTCTTAGACCTAGCAAAACATCCAATCGTAATAAGACCTGTAATCAATGCCGCAAACATACCAGTTTGTAATGGATATGCCATCATATACTGCGTTGAATACTGCATTGATCTTGTCATAGATATGCCAAGGATCGAACTAAATGCCGTAGCCGGCAAAGAACTATTATCAATGACCATGGTTGCTGTTAAGAATGCAGCGTAACCAAGTAAGGCTGACAGCATCGTGGTACCGGATCCTGATTTTCTTGTGACGATACGCATCATGAAGAAAAGGGGGAAATTTACAACAATGAACATACCTGTTCTACTCATGATAGTTGCAATGTTCAAAATAACTGGGTTTGTAATGGTATACAACGTACTGAATGCGTTATTCGTTGCAAGGTTACCAATTCCCATCAAGATCACACCTATGAATACTGCTTCAATAGGACCTTTAAACAATTCATATAAAGAATGCCAAAATCGCATGATACCAACCTCTTTCTTTAAAACAAACTTTGTAAACGATCAAAGTAATTGACTTCTCTGCCGCGTAACATTCGTACTTTCTTATCATCAGATATATGCATCACGATCTCACTTACCCCATCTAGTTTTAATACTGATGCATCTACCCCAAGCAAGGCATCCTGAAAACTGTCTGCTTTGAATGTTAACTTTGTGTTCTCTCTCATGACGATAGGAGAACCCAGTGAACGATACTTTGCATGATGGATCCCAGCTATCTCCGTCATTTCTATAAATCGTAACCCTTCTTGAATGACTGCCCCGCCAAGAGATCTGTTATAAGCAGTAGAACCAAGCTGTGTGCTGACACAAATACCAGTACCGCGGAAGTCTTCAAACTTACGATCATTTACATAGATCTCCACGAACTGTGTTCTCGCAGCGTTTTCAATGCGGATCTCATTGATGCCGTAGACTGCGCTGCCTGCATATTCTGCCATCAATAATGGATATTCGATCTCCGTACAACGATCCTGCATATAAGCCTCTAGAAATTCCTCTAGATCACTATCTTGGTAATCTGTATAAAATCCTAGTGTTCCTGTATGAATACCATAAAAACACACATCACTAAGGATATCCATGTATTGATGTACAGCGTAGATAAAAGTACCATCTCCGCCAATTACAAATACCGTTTCTGGATGTTCTTTATCTTCCACATAAGCAGGTGCTTGTAATCTTGCTCGGATCTCATCTGCAATGTGATAAGATACATCATCAAGTCTTGTACAGATCGTATATCGTCTCATATACCTCTATTCTAAACGGAATATACCAGTACAACAACGAAAAAAGCTTCTCTGCCTATCCGCAAAGAAGCTTATATTCGTATAAATTAAGAAATCTTAGTGCCTGGTTCCAGACCATTTACTTCTGCAACCGCAATTTCCTTACCATTCTTACCAGCCAGCAGCATGCCCTTGGATTCCACGCCTCTCAAGACAGCTGGCTTCAAGTTAGCGATCACGATAACATTCTTACCGATCATCTGACCAGGTGTATAGCTGGAAGCTAAACCAGAAACAATCTGTCTTGGTTCATCTTCACCAATATCCACATTCAAAACATACAACTTATCTGCATTTGGATGTCTTTCGCAGTTCAAGACCTTACCAACACGCAGATCCAGCTTCTCAAAGTCAGAGATCTCACACTCTGTGACCTTAGATGCTTCTTTCTTACGTTCTGCATCGATCCTCTTCTGGATCACTTCTACCTTTTCCATGACTTCCTTTTCATTCAATCTCTGGAACAGGATCTCAGGCTTATCTGTGATCTGTCTGCCTGTTTCCAAAAGACCAAATGTATGAACAGAGTCATAATCTGTGAAGTCTGTATGCAAAGAAGCAAGGATCTTATCTGCTGTTTCTGGCAAGAAGCCCTTCAGCAATACTGCACCAATACGTACAGATTCCAACAGGTTATAAAGAACTGTTGCCAAACGTCCGATCTTATCCGGATCCTTTGCCAATGCCCAAGGCATTGTCTCATCTACATACTTATTGCATCTAGAGAACAGATCCAAGATAGCATCCATAGCATCTGCTACACGCAGTTCATTCATCTTTTCTTCTACCGCATCTACAGTACCAAGCACTGTCTTCTTCAGATCTTCATCAACAGGTTCTGCTTCATCTGGATTAGCAATCAAACCATTGAAATACTTGTTCTGCATAGACAATGTTCTATTTACCAAGTTGCCGAGGTTATTAGCCAAGTCTGCATTGATACGCTCTACCATGAGTTCGTATGTTACATGACCATCCTGTGCAAAAGGCATCTCATGCAGCATGATGAATCTAACTGCATCTACACCGAACAAGGAAACTAAGTCATCTGCATAGATAACATTACCAGTAGATTTAGACATCTTGGAATCACCTGTCAACAACCATGGGTGACCAAAGATCTGCTTTGGTAAAGGTTCACCCAATGCCATCAACATAATCGGCCAATAGATCGTATGGAAACGAATGATATCTTTACCAATGAGGTGAAGATCAGCTGGCCAATATTTGTTATACAGCGGATCACTATTTCCATCACAGTCATAACCAAGACCTGTAATATAGTTTGTCAAAGCATCTATCCATACATAAACAACATGCTTCGGATCAAAGTCTACTGGTACACCCCACTTGAAGCTTGTACGCGATACACAAAGATCCTGCAGACCTGGTTTCAAGAAGTTATTGATCATCTCGTTCTTTCTGCTCTCAGGCTGAATGAAATCCGGATGATCTTCAATATACTGGATCAACTGATCCGCATACTTACTCATTCTAAAGAAGTATGCTTCCTCTTCCATCGGCTTTACATCATGACCACATACAGGGCACTTACCATCTTCTGTCAACTGACTCTTTGTATAGAATGCTTCACACTCCTGGCAATACATACCTTCGTACTTCCCCTTGTAGATATCACCCTGGTCATAGAACTTCTTAAAGATCTTCTGAACCTGCTTTTCATGATACGGATCTGTAGTACGAATAAACTTATCATAAGAAACATTCATTACATCGAACTGTTCCTTGATAATACCACTGACTTTATCAACGAATTCCTTCGGTGTAACCCCAGCAACCTTAGCCTTTTCTTCAACCTTCTGACCATGTTCATCTGTACCTGTCTGGAAACGAACATCATAACCAGTCAATCTCTTGTATCTAGCAATTGCATCTGCCAGTACGATCTCATAGACATTGCCAATGTGTGGTTTACCACTGGTATAAGCAATGGCTGTTGTCAAATAGTACTTACCCTTGTTTTCCATAAACTCCTCCAAAAATAAAAACGCCCTGCGAAAGGACGTATTACACGCGTTACCACCTTTATCTTGCCTGCCTAGACAGACCTCTCATATGTCATAACGGACATCTCCGGGTTATGCTTATCCCATAACCAGCTCCAAGACCATGTTCACAACACCTTCCATACGGGTTCCCACCATACCCCGCTCTCTTGTACTTATGATGCAGTTACTCTTCTCTTCAATGCTTTTACGTGGTTATTATAGCGAAAGACAGTGTTTTTGCATAGCAGGAAAACAAACATAGCTCATATCGTACAATCTTTTTACATTTTTTCATTTTGAACAAAAAATATTCCGTTCATAGTACCTTCCTTGTATTGCAGGTAAGAAAAAAGGGTGATAATGTTACAGATGTATTCAGAGTAGTTGCACAAAAGAGTAACAATTCAGTGATACATAGAATAGGAGATCCAAAATGGCAACAGGTAAGGTTAAGTGGTTTAATGCCGAAAAGGGCTATGGATTCATCACAACTGACGAAGGAAAGGATGTATTCGTACATTATTCCGCAATTCAGAGTGAAGGTTTCAAGACTCTGGATGAGGGCCAGTCTGTAAGCTTCGATGTCACAGATAGTGACCGTGGTCCGCAGGCTTCCCACGTCGTCAAGCTGTAATTGTTACAGATCATTGACCCGAAAAGAACGGTAATACCGTTCTTTTTATTTCCAAAAAACCTAATTGTATCATTCGTATCGCCTTTATAGGACTTATATTTAGCTCTAGGTGTTACACCTACTAGACGCATATTGCTCATTAGATGCTGCATGGTTTTTGGGTTTACTTTAAAACCTTCTTGCAAATGAGCTTATGTCATTCTTCTATAGCCGTATCTTACTTTATGTTCATAGAATACAGCTATAATTTGATTCATCAGTTTATCGTATTTCAAATCCATGTCAAAGTGCCACTATTTGATAGGCCAAGATCAATAGATACAGTGTGTATTGATTCTTCGTTTTTGAGAACTCTGTTGATTACCTTCAATTTAATTTTTTGCGAATAGTAATGATGGATATGTTTCGTATTTTCAAAACCATGTCCAGCAATCAGGTGTATAAGATATTTTATATTGTCACAACAAACACCATACGCTAAAGAAAGAGATGAATATGAGAATCCTGCTTTGTGTTTTTGATAGATTTCATTTTTTCTGTTAAATTCATAGAAAAGTAAACCCTACAAGTTGTCCATTTGTTTTGCAAACTTTTGGGTTCATTTCAGCTCCCTTGCGGGAAACATCATTTTTTCTTGGCGGTCGAGAGCGCGGGTGGGCTTCGAAAATCACCTCGAAGAATCTTGCATGGAACCCTTCGAGTAACCATATGACTGTAACTAAATACGTAAATACAGTACTACGACAACAAACGTATTCAGCCCAAAACAAAATGGAAGTCTCCTGTAAAATACAGAGAAACATCCATATGTACATATTGAATTTTAAAATATACAAATATAACCAATTTAAAAGATATTTATATATGTCTAGGAAATTGGGTACATGTCATGTTTTGTCCAACTTTTGGGGTTCACTTCACTGGATATTCAGCAATAGGTTGTCTTTGTTACTTTGTGCAATAGCGATACCCATATCCCCATTGCAATACCAAATGATCTGGTCTGCTTGGGTCTTTTTCGATCTTCTCACGGATGTGTCTTACATGTACAGAAATAATTGGTTTGCATGCATATGGTTCCATATTCCAAGCATTGCGGTAGATTTCTTCTGGAGTGAAGGTTTGATCTGGATGACTCATTAAGAACGCAAGGATTCCATATTCTTTTGGTGTTAAGGGCTGTACGACGCCGTTTGCATATACGCTTTTATCTGTTTCGTTTAAAATTGGTGACATATCATTCACTCCTCTCTATTTAAATATTCATCTAATGTATATTCCTGATACGTATCATCTTCGTAGATGTTAATGACAACCTTTGTATATTTAGCAATATTCTTCAAAGCTTCTACAGACATAGGTCGCGTATGATAGTTATAGAAGTTATTTTCAGTAGCACTTATTAGTTTCGTTTCGTTATATACATTTAAATTAGCAATTACACCGTAATCTTCATCTACATCATAGAAATCACGAATCGCATCTTTGCGATAATCTTCAACAATATCTAATACTTCTTGATAATCCTGGATCTGGTCGATAGGGATATTCAAGTTGAATGACAGATCAGCAAATTCTTCCCCTGCATCAGGGTCTATGCCGTCAATATCATCTCCATTTACATAAGCATAGTAGCTGTATACAAGATAGCCTTTCTCGCCTAATGTATAGTTTTCTGCTGCCCCGAAACCATGCGTCTGCCATGCTGTAAAGGCAATGCCTAATGTGATGACAACACTTACGGCATATCGCAGAATGACATTGATATGGAAAGTAATGGCACGGCGGTATACAAATGTTGCAATGACATATGCAAGCAAGATCGAGAGATAACCTACCAAGAAGAAGTTATGTGATGAGACAGCTTCAAAGGCCAGCATCTGCAAGCTGCATGCAGCATAGAGACGGATCAACATAGGATATGCCATCGTACCACCAGATAACTGCTCTGCTCTCTCACTAGGTCTTTCCAAAAAGTGTTTCTTTAAACCAAACATACATCCAACTGTGATCACAAGTGGAATTAGAAAATTCATAAAGAATGTCGTTGGATTTTTATCAAAGAAAGAAATAACGTTTTCAAAGCCAAGGATAACAGGTGATATATAGCGGCCGGCTGCTGCTAGTCCATCCATACTTGGAGAACCTGCGATCATCGTATTTGTAAAAGCAAAGATCACTCCATTCACAAGTAATGGGAATACCGTATATGCAAGCATAACCACTACACCATCAAACAAATTGTTAGCAAGGAAGAATAACAAAGTATTGATGATCAACATCTCAGTGATCACAAAGATACCATATCCAAGACCTTGCAATAGACGGGCAAAGGAAATCGTATGTACTGTAGATGGAGCAAAATAAACAAGTAGACCTGTGATCACCCAGCATAGGGAAATATAAGCGACACCAGCTGTTAGAGAAGTCACTAACAATTCTTTCCTGCTCATCGGTAATGCCAGTAATTGATCGGAACTTCTACGAGAATGCAAAGATCTAAATAAGATAGGCGGGACGATGAACGTTAGGATAAGAGCGATCACAATATTGGTTTCCATTCCAATGATGAGGCCATTATTATTCGAAGTGGATGAGACAGCAGTGCAGATCCCTGCATAGATCACAGCAATGAAGATCAATGGAATTCGACGGGATCGGAATAGATATTTAAAGTAATTCATGTTCATACATATTCACCTCTACTTTCCATCTCGTAGATAAACATTTCTTCAAAAGATACCTGCAGATCATCCATCAATAACGGCTTCATAGCAGATAACTTCTTTTTTACTTCATCACGATCACCACGGATCACAAGTTTGTATACACGACCTTCCTGTTCGTAATACATAAGGTCCAGATCCTTGAAGTCATCCTTTGTCAGACATTCATCTTGGAATACAAGCTGATACTTGCCGATAACATTCTTAGACTCTAACAAATCACCATATGACAGCATCTTTCCATCTTCCAATATTCCGTAACTATCACAAATATCCTCTAATTCACGTAAGTTATGTGAGGAGATAATGACAGTGATTTCTTCATCTTCAATCAAACCTGTCAGAATCTTCTTGAACTGCAATCTTGCTAATGGTTCCAAACCATCATAAGCTTCATCCAACAGTAATAACTTTGGATGTATCGAAAGTGCTAGTAATAAAGAAACTCGTTTCTTCATACCTTTGGATAGATTTAAAATCGTTTGTTTTTCATCTAAACCAAAGATCTTGAGATATTTGGTATATGCAGCAGGATCAAAGTCATACATTGTTTGGTATAACTGTTTTGCTGTACCAATGGTGGCACCTACTGGGTAATACTGTTCATCGGATACAAAAGCAATCTCTTTACGTACTCTATGATCTTTATATGTATCTAGGTCATGGAAGGATACGATCCCGCTGTCTGCTTTATATACACCAGCAATGATTCGTAATAATGTAGACTTACCTGCACCGTTGATACCAACTAGACCAAAGACAGATCCAGGTCTTACTTCAAAACACAGATCATTCAACACTTTCTTATCGCCGAATGCTTTATCTAGGTGTTCGATCTTAAGCATATTTTCCCTCCTCATATAGGCGATCTGCCGCCTGCAAGATTTCTTCTTTCGAGATACCACTGTCTTTCAATGTCTGCAGTACACTCATTACCTGTTTTAAACGTGAAGCAGCAGGATCAACCTCAGATACATAGACACCTTTTTTAGGTATGTTGTATACCACCCCTGATTTTTCCAATTCAGAATATGCTTTGGCAACAGTGTTAGGATTGATTCCGTTCTCCTGTGCCAGCTGTCTGACAGATGGGAGTTTATCCCCTTTTTTTAAGACACCCGCTTCAATGAAACGTATCACCTGACTTTGTATTTGTTCAAAGATCGGTATCTTTCCTTGTAGATTAAGCAGAAACAAGGCGGCTCCTTTCTGTACTATCTGTACTATCTGTACTAATTGTATGGTCTGTACTATGCCATAGTCAATAAAAATAATAACTATCCTATACATCTTAAGAATTGAGACAGAAACAAAAAGTGCCCGCTTTAAACGAGCACTTCAAGCATGAACTATGCTTTATCCCTCACAAGATAGATTCCAAAGAACAACAGGATAATGATCACAAGTGCAATATCCTTTTTATGTGGATTCCCAAATTCTAATTTAAATTTAGAAATCGGCTAATCTACAATCGTGTGGTTGACAAATGGCTTATTTACGCTTAAATC
>CAUWCC010000024.1:0-26003 GCA_963556805.1 uncultured Bulleidia sp.
TAGGGCAGGGACTGCCCGAATTAACGCCTGTGGAGATAGTAGGTTACGAGGTCTGTGAAGCAGGAAGCCCATTGGCTTTAGACAATGGGTAGTTCACCAGTAAGAAACTTTATTGCATGATGTTTCGTACAGTTCCATTGTGAGATCAAAAAGTGTGTATAAGAAAAGAGTCTGCGGATGTGACTGCAGACTCTTTCTGTAGGGGGGACTTACTTAACTAATGGGAAGCGGACAGAGAATGTAGATCCTTTGCCTACTTCACTCTTCACGCCTACTTTACCCTTAGAGATAGCGGCAGCGTGTTTGACGATAGATAAGCCAAGACCTGTACCGCCTGTGGCACGGGAATGGGATTTATCTACACGATAGAAACGTTCAAAGATACGATAGAGGGAATCCTGGGGAATACCGATACCTGTATCTGATACAGCAAGTACGGCTTCATTGCCTTCGGTATACGTTTTGACTGTGACCGTACCATTTTCTTTGTTATAGCGGATTGCGTTGTCCATGAGATTGAAGAAGATCTCATAAACAAGTCTGCTGTTGGCTTTTACTTTGACTGGTTTTGTATCTAAGATGATAGATACATGTTTTGTATCAGCCAATGTACTGACTGCTTCACTTGCTTCTTTAGCAAGGTCATTGAGATATAACGTGCTTACTTCAACAGGAGCGTTCTCATCTAATTGAGAAAGACGGATGATGTCATCGATCAGATCCAGCATACGTTTTGCTTCAAAACGGATCTTATGTATGAAGTTATCTTGATCCTGTGGCTGTACTAAGTGATTCTCAAGAAGTTCAGCAGAACCCATGATCGATTGTAATGGTGTCTTTAATTCATGAGATACGTTGGCAGTAAACTCACGACGTGTTTGTTCTGCTTCATATTCTTCCGTAATATCATAAGCAATGATATCTGCACCAGTCAGGGTTCCATAGGAAGTAATGGAATGACCGCTCAGCTGTACCATGCGGGAACCGATCTTGCATGTGATCTCAGCAGAACCTTTCTCAAATAGATCTTTAACAAGCTGACCCATTTCAGGAATACGACATGCTTGACTAATCGTATGGGCATCTTTCTCTGCCCCGAACATATCGATGGCAGCACGGTTGATAGATACGATTTCTTCTTCGGTATTGATGAGAACAAGACCTTCATTCATATTCGAAGTGACAGAGTCAAATTCTTTGCGTTTTTGATGCAGTTGTTCCAGTTGTTCTTGGATCTGGGCATTCTGTTTATCGATCTTAACAAGCAAAGGTGAGATCTCAACATATGTATCCGCATCCAATGGGTGATCTAGATCTAACTTGTTGATGGGATCTGCTATCTTGGAACCAAGTCTTCCTGCTACGATAGAGGAAACAACGATAGCACCAAGTAAGATGACGATGATCGGTCCGATCATACGTACGGTAAGACTTCCAATCGTGTCATAGTCTTCTGAAATACGGATGACACTGCCATCCTTCAACTTTTGAGCTTGGTAGATCGTATTCTTACCGAATGTATCAGAGTGGCGGGAAGAGGAACCAGTACCATTTGCCATGGCTTCCTTGATTTCTTCACGATTGCTGTGATTTTCCATCTTTGAGGCATCAGCACGGGAATCATAGAGAACAGTACCATCTGGTCCTACTAATGTAAGACGGTAAGTACCAGTGTTGATAGTCTCTAAGAAGTCTTTGTTTGGGTGTTCTTCAACTGCAGCAGCGGCAATGATGGCTTCTGTTTGCAGACGGTCTGTTTCGAGGTCGATGAAATGTCCATTGAGGATATAGATGATGAGGGCCATGGATACACATAAGATCAAGGCCATCATTCTGACAACAGAGTGGAAGATCTTATCTTTCATAGTTTATACATCTTCCCGGAAGCGATAGCCGACACCACGTACGGTATCGATATGCTTACCTTGTTCACCGAGTTTTTGACGAAGTGTACGAATATGGACATCGATCGTACGTGTCTCACCATCGTATTCTGTACCCCAGATATCATTTAATAGCTGTTCGCGTGTGAATACAATTCCAGGATGAGAGGCTAATAGTGAGAGTAGATCGTATTCCTTTAATGTGAGTTCAATGATCTCATCGTTGATCGCTACTTCATGTTTGTCAAAGTCAATGCGAATACCGCAATGCTCGATCACACGACCTGTTTCACGATTTGTTCTACGTAATACCGCACGTACTCTAGAGACCATTTCCATCATACCAAAGGGTTTTGCTAGGTAGTCATCTGCTCCAATATCGAGACCTTGTACCTTATCATATTCTGTTCCTTTAGCAGAAGCTAGGATGACAGGAATATCACGAGCAGAAGGGTCTTTTTTTAATTTCTTGAGGATATCTGTGCCGTCTTCGTCAGGTAGCATGATATCTAAGAGGATCAGATCTGGTTTCTTTGTCTTTAAGGCATTGAAGAAGTCATGTCCATTTTCAAATCCTAGTGCTTCAAAACCAGTGGAATGCAATGTATAGATCTCGATCTCACGGATGCTGGCATCATCTTCTACAACGTATATCATGCTTTTTGACCTCTTGATTCATTGACACCTGTAATGGAGTAGATGACCCATTCAGCAATATTCACAGCATGGTCCCCGATCTTTTCATAGTACTTTGCTAACATGATGAGATCTACGCCATAGTCTGCTTCGGTTGGTGTCTTTTGGACCATTTCAACTACATTCTGACGTGTTTTGTTAAAGAGTTCATCGACGGTGTCATCATGTGTAAGGACATTGCGGGCAATATCTTCACTGCCGCGGACGAAGGAATCAATGGCATGTCTTACCATGGCTGCTGTATTTGCGGCCATCTGTTGCAATGTATCTGGTGCTTTGTCATTATGCATGGCAACGATGACATCACTCATATCGGCAGAGATCTCACCAATACGATTTAGATCTGTTACAAGCTTCAATGCACTGGATACAGTACGAAGATCCTGTGCCATAGGCTGCTGCAGTAGTAGAAGGCGCATGCAGACATTTTCAATGGCTTTCTCGTTTTGGCGGATCGTTTCAGCTAGAATGTGTATCTCATCAAAATCACTTTGATCACGTGTCAGTAATACATTGTTAGTCAAAGCAATTGCTCTTTCACACTGTCCGCCAAGGCGGATGATGTCATCCGTTAACTCACGGAGTTGGTTATCAAGTCTTGTACGCATATTATCCGAACCTCCCAGTAATATAATCTTGCGTTCTCTTATCAGATGGATTGCCGAATAACTCAGCTGTAGGTTTGCATTCGATCAATTCCCCAAGCAGGAAGAAAGCAGTACGATCAGAGATGCGCTCTGCCTGCTGCATGTTATGTGTCACGATCACGATCGTATATTTCTTCTTGAGTTCTACAGCCAATTCTTCGATCTTTTGGGTGGCGATCGGATCTAAGGCTGAGGTTGGTTCATCCATCAATAATACAGATGGATTGACGGCTATGGCTCTAGCAATGCATAAACGCTGTGCCTGACCACCAGAAAGACCCAAAGCAGGCTTATGTAATCTATCCTTCAATTCATCCCATACAGCCGCTGCACGTAATGACTGTTCCACAATCTCATCCAATTTCGGTCTTGCTTTAATGCCCTGCATACGCGGACCGTATGCAACATTGTCATATACACTCATACCGAATGGATTTGGTCTTTGAAAGACCATACCAGCAGCAGTACGCAGATCATCTGCTGACATCTCTTTGTAGATATCTTTCCCATTTAGCGTAACTTTACCTTCAATACGTATATCCCGGTATAAGTCATGCATACGGTTTAAGCATCTAAGAAATGTTGATTTACCGCAGCCAGAAGGACCAATCAAGGCCGTGATCTGCTTTTCCGGCATTTCTAAACTGATGTTTTTGAGGGCCTGTTTCTCACCATACCAGAGATTCAGGTTCTCAGCTGACATTCCATTCATATAGTTCTCCCTTATTTAACATCACAATATTAAATAACAATAGTAAAATACAGAAACAGGTCTATGTTAATTTTATGTAAAGAAAGGTCTGCTATTGCATTTCATTGTTAAATTCGTTTTAATGGCAGCAGAAGGTAGGGATGTTTATGGAAAAAATCGTATCGCTGCAGAACGCAAAAATAAAGAAGTTATGTCGTCTCCATAAGAAGAAAGATCGTGATGAGAGCGGTCTGTTCTTAGTAGAAGGGGAACATCTTGTAGAAGAAGCATGGAAAGCAGGATGTTTGCAATATTGCATCAGTGATGTAGAAGAACTTACCGGCAAGAATGGTCTTTATGTTACACCAGAGATCATGAAGAAGATCTCTTGTAATGTATCGGAAGTACATTTGATCGGTCTTTGTCGGAAATTGCAAAATCCATGTAAAGATAGAAAACGTGTCTTGATCTTGGATGGAGTCCAGGATCCTGGTAATCTTGGTACTTTGGTGAGAACAGCTGTATCTTTCTCTTTTGATGCGGTGTATTGTTCTAAGAATACAGTGGATCTTTACAATGAGAAAACGGTGCGTTCTACCCAGGGAGCGATGTTTTACATTCCTGTGATCTACGAGAACTTAATAAAGACAGTATCTATGTTAAAAGAAGAAGGTTTTCACATTGTGGGTACTTCTTTACATGATGCCTGTGGTATGCAGGAGATCGTGCCACATGAAAAGATGGCATTCATCCTTGGCAATGAAGGACAGGGGGTTTCGAAAGAAATGCTGGCCTTGAGTGATGAGAGATTGTTCATAGAGATGAATGGGTTTGAGTCTTTGAATGTAGCTGTTGCCGGCGGTATTGTGATGTATAATTTCCGTATTTAGAAGTAAGATCCGTATCCATAAGTAAAACGGGATAGATGATGGTCTAAAGGAAGTTCCTTAATACTATAATCACTTACGCAGATGAAACGATCGCCTTGTATGATGAGGTGGATCATTTCATCTATTTTTTCTTGTTCACCCTGCATGATGATCTCTACATTTCCGTTATCTAAGTTCGATGCAGAACCACTTATATTGCGAGCAAGTGCCGCCCGCATGCAGAAGGCACGAAAGCCTACACCTTGTACTTGACCTTCTACGATCATGAGATATCTTTTCAACATATATAAACCTCTATTCTTATATTTGTATTATAATCAACTGAATGAAGAGAGGAGTATGTATGATCAATATTTTATTAAACCTTTCGAATTTTGATGAACCATGGGCATATGAAACGATGGAGGAATACTTGCATCCTACATCCCATGTGCTTATTTTGCCTCTTTCTTATAATGAAAGCTGGCTGTCAGACCATGAAGATTGGTATGACATGTATGGCAGAGATGGTCGTTACTATGATGAAATCCTGCGTCCGTTCCGTGCATTTGGCATTCATGATGAGAATGTATCTTGGGTGAATTACTATGAAGATGATCAAGAAGAAGCATTGCATAAGATCAAACGTGCGGATGTATTGGTATTGACAGGTGGTGTGACAGATTGGGTGTTGCAGCGATTAGATGATCTTGGTATTCGCGAAGCGGTATGCAATTTTCCTGGTGTCGTGATGGGAATCAGTGCTGGGGCTATGATCCAGTTGTCAGAGTTTCATCGTACCCCAGATGAAATGCGGGAGTTTGATTATCAATCTGGTCTTGGTCTTGTAGAGGGCTTTGATATCGATGTTCATTATGAACAAACAGAGGAACATCTATTTGCGATCATTCGTTCTTTGGAAGATAAAGGACAGCCTATCGTCTGTAGTCCGAATAAAGGCGGTATCGTGATTGATCATGGAGAGTATAGATTACTTGGAGATGCTTTTGTTTTGACACCAGATGATCTGGATGAGGTGTATAAAGCATATGATGAGTCACGAAGTACTGGCTGGTAATTCTTAGATAGTATGGTAGAATAGACGCATAAAGCGTTTTAAAGAAGAGACCAGTACCTGCCGGAAATTCAAAGAGAGAGGTCCATATGCTGAGAGGATCTTGTCGGGAAAGCAGCGAATTCACTTTTCCAGTGAGATTAATCATCTCCGGGCATCCCCGTTATGGATAAGAATGAAGGTGCGTACATGTTTGTACGAATCAGGATGGTACCGCGTGTTGAGCGTTCCTGTGTTTAGGAACGCTTTTTTGTTGTTATGGAGGACGTTATGGAACAGATTAGCAGAGTTCAAGAAGAAGCAATTGCTAAGATCGCTGAAGCTGAGAGTTTGAAACAGCTGCAGGAACTACGTATTGCTTATCTTGGTAAGAAGGGCAGTATTCAGGCTTTGATGGCAGAGATGAAGTCTTTGCCTAAGGAAGAAAAGCCGGCATTTGGTCAGATGGTCAATGCGGCTAAACAGGCTGTTGCTAAGGCAATGGATGAAAAGCAGGAAGAACTTCGTAAGAAGGAATTGGCACAGCAGTTGATGGATGAGAAGATCGATATCACATTGGCTGGTAGAAATATGGAAAGAGGTACACAGCATCCGCTGCTGATGATTCAGCAGGAATTGGAAGATCTGTTTATCGGTATGGGATATAAAGTAGCAGAAGGTCCAGAAGTAGAAAGTGATTATTACAACTTTGAACTTGCTAACTTGCCGAAGGATCATCCTGCTAGAGATATGCAGGATACTTTCTATATCGATCCAAATACATTGCTGAGAACACATACAACAGCGATCCAGATGAGAGAGTTGGAAAAGGCAGAAGGAAAGCTGCCGATTAAGCTGATCTGTCCTGGTAAGGTATATAGAAGAGACGATGACGATGCAACACATTCTCATCAGTTCATGCAGTGTGAAGGTCTGGTCGTTGGTGAACACATCACTTTGGCAGATTTGAAGGGAACTTTGGAATTCATGGCAGATGCTATGTTTGGAAGTGGTCGTAAGGTTCGTTTCCGTCCTTCTTATTTCCCATTTACAGAACCATCTGTTGAAGTTGACGTATCTTGTCCGTTCTGTAATGGCAAGGGATGTTCTGTATGTAAGGGCTCCGGCTGGATCGAGATCTTGGGTGCCGGTATGGTACATCCGCACGTATTGGAAATGAATGGTTTTGATCCAGATAAGTGTTCTGGTTTTGCCTTTGGTGTAGGTATGGAACGAGTAGCTATGCTGAAGTATGGTATCGATGATATTCGTAATTTCTATACAAATGATATGCGTTTCTTGAAGAACTTCGATCGTTTTGACTAAGGGGAGCTGGTAAGATGAAATTAAGTTATAAGTGGCTGAATGAATATGTATCCCTGGCAGGGATCACACCGGAAGAACTAGCAGATAAGATGACAACTGCTGGATTGGAAGTGGAAGGTATTGAACCGATGGCACAGGCATCTGGTCTTTGCATTGGTGAAGTGATCTTCTGTGAAGATATTCCGGATACACATCTGCATGATACGATCGTTCGTGTAGGTGATAAGGAAGAAGATCAGTATAAGATCGTCTGTGGTGCTCCTAATTGCCGTAAGGGTTTGAAGGTCATTGCAGCATTGCCAGGAGCACAGTTGCCTGGCGGCAAGATCACAGCTAAGCCTTTGCATGGACATGAGTCCAACGGTATGCTCTGTGCTTTGTATGAACTTGGTGTCAATAAAAAGATCTTGAGTGAGAAGCAGCTCAGCGGTATCGAAGAATTACCAGCAGATGCACCAGTTGGTGAAACTAATGTATTGGAATACCTTGGTCTGGATGACACGATCTTGGATGTTTCCTTGACACCGAACCGTGCAGATTGTTCGGCTATGTGGAATATGGCCAAGGAAGTTGGTGCGATCTTGAACCGTGAAGTAAAGTGGCCGGAAGTGAAAGGTTGCAGCAATGGTGGTGAAGATACAGATTTCAAGGTAGAAACAAAGAGCGAAAAGTGTACAGCATACTATGGTAAGAAGGTAGGACATGTAACGGTAGGTCCTTCCCCTAAGTGGATGAAGGATTATTTGCAGGCAGCTGGTATGAACTCCATCAATAACATTGTGGATATCTCCAACTTTGTCATGTTGGAAACAGGACAACCGCTGCATTTCTATGATCTTGCTAAGTTGAAGAGTCATGACATCAAAGTTGTAGATGATCAGGAAATGAAGATGAAGGCTTTGGATGGACAGGAGTTTGCAATTGAAAAGGGCGATCTCTTGATCACATCAGGTGATGAGACAGTTGGTATTGCAGGTATCATGGGTGGTGAGGATTCTATGATCGGAGAAGATACAACAGGTATCTTTGTCGAAGCAGCACACTTTGATCCAGCAGTGATCCGTAAGACAAGCATTCGTTTGAATCTTGTTACAGAAGCAGCACAACGTTTCACAAAGGGATTGGATCCGCTTTCTGTACAGAAAGCATTAGACCGTGCTTGTGAACTGTTGACAAAATATGCGGATGCTTCTGATTTCGGTAAGACAGTATGTGATGATCATGAAGATTATAAAGAAATAACGATTGCAGAGACGTTAACACATTGCAATGGTCTGCTTGGAACATCTTTTACAATGGATGAAGTAGCAGGTGTCTTAGCACGTCTTGACTTCAAACCAGAAGTAGAAGGAGATACTGTGATCTCCCACATTCCTTCTTATCGTACAGATATGGCCTGCACAGCAGATATTGATGAAGAAGTGATCCGTCTGCTTGGTTATGATGGACTTAATAGTACATTGCCATGGATGGAACCAACAGTAGGTAAGCTCTCTGCTGCCCAGAAGACAAGAAGAGGCATTCGTGATCTTATGTCTGGTTTCAACTTGCATGAAATCGTAACATATACATTGGTATCTAAGGAGTATGTAGAAGATACATGCATGCCGGCTGGGGAAGCTGTTTCATTGGCAATGCCGATGAGTGAAGCTCGCCGCTATATCCGTACAGGTCTTATGAACAGTGTTATGGAATGCGTTCAGTACAATGAAGCACATGGTAATGCGGATAATAATCTGTATGAGATCTCTACTGTATACGGACAGGGTGTTGCAGAAGAAAGATTGGCTGTTGTATTGGATGGTAAATTGCATTTTGATGAGTTGCATAAGCAGGAAGAAACAAGTGACTTCTATACAATGAAAGGTCTTCTCTTGACATGGCTCGAGCGTCTTGGTTTTGCTAAGGCTAGAGTTAGACTGAAGGCAAATACAAAGGATGTAGAACACTTCCATCCATACCGCTCTGCTGAAGTGTCTCTGGATGGTAAGTTCCTCGGTATCTTTGGTGAGGTACATCCAGAATATGCTGCTAAGTTTGATTTGAAGAGATGTATCTATGCAGAGATTCTGTTGCAGCCGGTATTGGCTGCTAAGGCTGGTAGACTTCGTTTTCAGCCGCTGGATCGTTTCCCAGGTGTATCCCGTGACCTTGCCTTGGTTGTAGATAAGAGCGTAACAGCTGCTGAGATCTTAGCTGTCGTTACAAGAAACTCTGGCAAGATCGTAAGAGATGCTTCTATCTTTGATGTCTATGAAGGCGAACATATCGAAGAAGGAAAGAAGTCTGTTGCATTGCATATCGTCTACCAGGCTGCAGATCATACTTTGAAGGAAGAGGAGATCACTCCTGTTCATGAGAAGATCCTTGCACAGTTTAAAGCAAAGCTGAATGCAGAATTGAGATCCTAATAAACACTAGGATCAAAACCGGGAAGAAAGATCCTTCCGGTCCTGACTGATGACAAAATAGTTTGATAGTCAGAAGAAAATTTGGTTTATTGGCTATGGCAGAAACGTACTTCGTAAGCTAAAGGTTTGTCACGTTTCTGCCTTTTGTTATGCATAAAATGATGTGATTATAATGGCTTGCGGATGATAAACAGAAATAACAATAAATTTGATGGCATCTGGTAAGTATGCATAGGTAAAGTATTATGGAAAATAAGGACAGGGGCACAAGCTTCTGTCTTTTCTGTTTGTTGACGAATAAGAAAAGACACAGCCGAAACTGTGTCTTATATCTATATAAGTTTATGTTTGCGTTTCGATTCCGTGAATACCAAGAACCCCAAAGAAATAACTGAAAGAGCAATACATGCTTTACGCATTGGTGTACTGTGGTATGCACAAACGATCTCACCGTCTTCTGGTACAGTGAAAGATACCAAACTGTTCATATCAGGACTGCATTCTACTTTCTTGCCATTGCATGTTACGGTATAACCTTTATACCATGTCAAAGGCATGACGATTTGTTCTCCTTGTACACCTGTAAAAGATAATTCGTTGTAAGTGCGTGTTAATTCACGATCGATTGGCAGATGATCTTGATCCATCAACACGGGCTCCAATGTACGAAAGTCTGGTGAATTTGATGGCAGGTAATCCCCAGCCGCCAATTCAATGCGCTTGAAAGTTGCTGAATAATACGGATCACAGATAGCTCCATTTGCTACATCAGACCACGTCATATCAGATGTCATGCCATATGTACGATCTTTAACAGGTGTTACGTGACAGATGCCCTCTATGATCAAGATACCGCATAAAGACCAAGTTACAATATCTTCTTTTTTGATATCTTTGCATGCCCAAACAGCTGGTACAACTAAGAATACCATGCCCATTTGCAAGAAACGCCATGGAAATTGCATAATACGCAAGAAGGAAAGATGATCCCATGGTACTACCTTGCATGGAAGTAAGATGCAGATCATACCAAGAACAGCACATGTTGTGACAAAAGGATGTTTGTTTTTTCTGAAGAAGTAGAAAATAGATGCAAAGGTAAGAAAATAACCAACATTCAATGTCATCTGCTGATCGAATGGAAGGTCATGTCCGCTGAAACCAAAGATGGTCATATTAGTAAAATACTGATGCAGTGAAAGAGCCTCTGCTTCTAAGTTTGAAGACTTTCCGATGATATCGACATAATACGTATTTGCCTTCAGTTGTTCCAACATTGGTATTGTGAAGAAGGCGGAAAGCAGGAATGCAAAAAGAACACTCTTCCATATTGCTTTATGCGTATTTGTTGTCAATTTGTTGAAACGGAATAGATAGAACAGAATGCACATCATGACTCCCATTAATAAGGTCAAGTTGTGCGTTAAGGCGAGTGCCGCTAATGGTAGCGCACATAGCAGCCATTCCTTCGTTTCCTGTTCATAGAGAAGGACATAGATACCTTCAAGAAGGATCGGCAGGAAGATCATTGCTTGTACTTCACCAACCGCACCCCGAACATATACATCGGTTATATGGTAATTGGCAAATGTATATGCTAAGGCACCTAGAAAGGCGTGACTATCTTTCATGCCGATACGATGCAATAAACACATAACAGCATATGCAGCCAGCATGGAATTCACCAAGATCATGACCTTGTAACATACCGATATCGGCATCCCTGCTAGATTCAAGAGGGCATATGGATACAGGAATAGATCACAATAGAACAATGGATTAGGATATCCAAACCCATTGTTCTTAGCTGGATACATAGCTGGCAATAGATCTCCATGCGCGATTGCTTGTGCTAAACCGTCAATTCTAGAAAGATGAAAGTGTGTATCGTGTTCGATTGGAAGAAGATCTTTTGTGAAGTAGGGCATTGTGAACAGCATAGCGATCACAAACGCTGCAATTAGATACAATGCCCGTTCTCTTTTTTTTAACCGAAGTACCATGTCGGTAGCCATTCCAGGGCTTTAATATATGCTTGTGTTGTGCCAAAACCAGTAATAGCCGGCAAGAATACGATAAACATGACAACATATAAGATCATATATACCGTAATGATCTTCATACCAAGCTTCTCATCTTTTTCCAATAGACGTTTTGCACAATAAACGATCGCTAACATCATGAAGAAAGAAGTTGGATAGAAGTGATAAGCGAATACACAACGTGATACTAACAGTACCCAAGGACCCAGTGCTGTTAAGATACCAACCAAGATCACAAATCCCTTACGGCTCTTATGCTTGAACATGTCATAGATCATATACAAAACGGCTGGTACACCGACCCATGTCAGTAATGGATTTGAGAAACATGAGATCGTATTAGAAATACCAGTTTGGTTTATATTTGAGTAATACCAGATTGGACGGATATCAAACAGCCACATGTACCATGTAGAAGAGAATGGATGAGTAGAAGTCAGATCTGTATGGTAATTGTACATATACATATTCTGATCCCATACATTAGAGATAGACCAACCAGCTGCACCCCATACTTTATCTGGAATGTAGCTTACCCAATAGATCACAACTGGAATAAAGATGAAGAATACAAAACACAGCAAGAATGTTTTCTTGAGCATTGGCATAAAGGTGGAAACGATATGTTTCGCTTCCAACTTCTGCTCGTGATTCAAATCACCTGACTGCAGTGCTTTCTTTGCAAGTTTATATTCTTTGAAACGTTGATACCAGTTTGCAAACAAGATCAAAGCCAGACCAACAGCAGAGTAGCAGGCAGTCCATTTCGTTGCGATGGCAACCCCCATGGAGATACCAGAGAACAAAAGATAACGAAGTGTTGTCTTACTATCTGTATCGTAGAAGTTTGTAAAGAAATAGCGGATCATCCAGTAGAACATCAGTAAGATAAAGAAGACACTGAATGGTTCCAAAGTTCCGATACGTGATGTTGTGATATGCATGAAATCTGCAGCGACCAGTACCGTACCTAGCGTACACAGCCTTGTATCCTTGAACATGAGCTTTAAGATCATATAGAACATCGGAATGATCATGATACCGAACAAAGCACCAGGCAAGCGCCATACAAATGGTGACATACCAAATAGCTTGATAAAAAGGGCCATGATGTTAGTGCCGAGCAAAGGGTGTACAGTAGCATACATTGTCTGTCCATTGGCGATTTCCCAAGCATTACGTGGATGATAGATCTCGTCAAAGAAGCCCTCATCATAGTAAGTTGGATGCAATACGACTTTATCCTGTTCGTCGATCGTCAGCTCAGCTGGATATTTAGAATCAGCATATCCATCTTCATAGACCTGTACTGGTAGTAAACGTTCTTCCCCAGCTGCCTTAAAAGCGATCTCAGTGATCGTTTGATCCTTAGAAGCAGCAGTTACTTTGATATAGCGGTAATCAGCATTTGTTGGTATGGTTGAATACTTGTAAACATACGAATTTTCTATTGTTCCAATTGCATACCAGCTTAACAGATCGTTAGAACCTGTGATCGTTATGCCGTCCGCACCGATCTGATAGTTATTCGGATTACTATCCGTATCACCTTCTCCATAAATCAATGATACTTGATCAAAAGCTGTACCTTCTGGCAGTTCTAAGATAAATGACTGATTGGATTCTGACATATCCGGCTGCCAAGTCGTCGTAGGGAAGACCGTAGAACCAAGTCTAGTAAAGGATACAACACCATAGATCAAACATGCCGCTATGATCACAAAAAAATCCAGTTTTGTATATACAGGCTTATCATAAGAAGGTTTTACGAACGGTAGAGAAGATGTCTTGTGCACATCTTTCTGCCGTATGTCTGGAATCTTCTTAAAAAGAAACCAGAGGATCAGTAGAATTGCTGCTGATAGAAATAAAAGTGTAAGCAGCTCGCTGTCTTGAAACAGCTTTAAACTAATATCTTTCATACAGGGCTTATTATATATGGTGTAAGCGTTTTTTGATGCGATAACTGAAGAATTGAGTGATAAAAACATATTTTTTGCAAGTATAACAAAAATGTATGATACACTCAAACTGTGGAAAGTGTAAAAAATGAGACAACAAAAGAGAGGCTGATCCATACAGCTGTTGCTATCATGGCAGAGAAGGGAGTAGATCTTTTTGCGACAAAATTGGTAGCAGAACAAGCAGGTGTATCGGAATCCCTTATCTATAAGTATTTTGGAACGCGAGAGAATTTGATCAATACATGCTATACGACTATGCTATCGCTGTATTGTGAAAGGGTTATGACTTTGACAGAGTATTGGCATTCAGGCATGGCTCTCAACGAATGCCGTGAAATGTGGGATGCCTATATTGATATCTTGTTAGAAGACTATGATCGTACAACATTCATGTTTGATTATGTATTATCGCCTAGAGCAAACAAAGAATTGGTAAAAGAAACAGCATATGCATTACTGGATATGGAACTGAATAAAGCAATTCGTTCTTCCCATATGGATCTGCAAGATGAGGTATATATCTTCCGTCGTGATGCGGCTAGGATCATTGGTATTGGTTATGCTTTATCGGTGATCCGGAAACGTTTTACGGATACAACAGAAGGTAGAGATATGTTGTGGGAGACAGTGAGCGGATGTGTTAAGAAGTGAATGTATAGCGTATGATGTTGGTGTTTATGGATAAATATACATTTTTCTATTCAGTATTCTTGGCAAATTTGTTATTATGGTGAGGAAGCACTCACCTTATGATAAATGTGGATAAGAAAGAAAGAAAAAAGGAAAACCGTGATTTAGTAGAACAGCGGAAACTATTGCTAGAACGACTTCATGCACAGAAAGAAGATGCTTTTTTTTGTGTACTAGTGCCTGGTCGAGAAGATGCACTGCATGAAGCTAGGATGTATGATCTGTGGATGTTGAAAGCGGAAGATGACATAGAACTATCAGATGCACTTCTTGCTATGCTTTGCCGAAAGTTGAGAGAAGAGTTTCCGTGGGTAGAGATTTCTAGATATGGTAATGATTTGTTTGCATATCCGATCCCATGTGATGATCTGCGAGAGATGGAAGATCATCTCAATTTGTTTACTAAATTCATGATCGAGAATAAAGTTCCGTATGCTTTGGTACATACCACAAATTCCATTTGGTTGGAGAATATGCATATGGTATATCGGGAAACAACACTTTGTTTTAATGATATGAAAGTGATCTTCCCGCGGAATAAGTATTATTCTTACCAACATGTTTGTTTTACAAGATCGATCAGTTTGATCACGCAGGATGAGGGCTTGATCGCAACGGATGTTTATCTCTTGAATGATCTGGAAAGAAGATATCCAAAAGGGGAGCCAGTCAAAGTATTGGGAACATTCTACTTGGATGAGGGAATGGACTTATCAGCTACTGCAGATACGTTGTTTTTACATCGTAATACTGCTAAGTATCGTTTGAATCGGATCGGTACGTTACTGGGTCTTGATGTAGGAGATGCCTCCAAGTGTCAGTTCTTGATCATGGCATTGGCGGTTTATCGTCTGCATCGCCATAATTTGGAAATGGCAGAGAAAGGGAATGTTTGAGAGCGGTATATCCGCTCTTTTTATTATAGAAATTTGTTGACAGGAAGAAGAGAGTTTAGTAATCTAGGGACATGGTTAGTTTAAACTAACACAGGAGGATATATGATGCCTTTGGAATTGGTACAGTGCCGTGAGAAATGTGTGATCAAGAAGGTTTTAGGAAGACCGGAAATGGTGCGGCACTTGGCAGATCTTGGTCTTTGCATAGGGGCAGAAATCACGATCATGAACAAGAGCAACGGCAATGCAGTTGCGGCTGTAAAAGATACAAGGATTGCATTAGATCATGAGCTATTAAGAAAGATCATGGTATAGAAGGAGACAACAAATGAAGACATTAGCAGATTGTAAACCAGGTGATATCGTATATGTTAAGAAAATACATCGTATGGATGCTTTAGGTAGAAGGATGATGGCAATGGGTATCTTAAAGGGGACGATGGTGGAAGTATGTAAAGAAGCACCTCTGAAGGATCCTATAGAGATTCGAGTTAGAGGCAGTATGGTATCTATCCGCCGAATGGATGCGGCTATCATAGAAGTAAGTGACTAAATTTTTATACAATAGTTAGTTAATACTAATAGGAGGAAGAAATATGAAATACACGATCGCCCTTGCTGGTAATCCAAATTGCGGCAAGACGACATTGTTCAACGAGTTGACAGGAGCACGACAGTTTGTCGGCAACTGGCCGGGTGTCACAGTAGAAAAGAAGGAGGGAAAGTTAAAGGGCAATGATGACATTACTATCATTGATCTGCCAGGTATTTATTCCTTATCCCCCTATTCACCAGAAGAAAAGATTGCAAGACACGTACTGTTAGAAGAAAGACCAGATATGATCTTGAATATCATTGATGGTTCTAACTTAGAGAGAAACTTGTACTTGACTTTGCAGCTGCTGGAAACAGGTATTCCTTGTGTGATCGCTGTGAATATGTGTGATGTGTTAGCTAAACGTAAGGATCGTTTAGATGTAGAAAAGATGTCGCATATGCTTGGTTGTCCTGTTATAGAAATCTCAGCTTTGAAAGAAGTTGGAATCACCGAGATGATCGCAGTCGTGAAAAAACGTCTTACGGAACATGCTATGCAATCTCATGCGACATATGATAGTGAACTTGAAAGTTTGTTGAAAGCAATAGAACAGCAGCTGGATGATGGAAAACAGAACGCAAGATGGTATGCTGTGAAACTTGTAGAACATGATGAGGAAACCGTTAAAACATGTAAAGTAACACAAGACATTCAAGATCGTATTACGGCTTATGAAACAAAGCATGATGATACAGGAGAAAGTCTTATTGCTGAAGCGAGATATATGTGTATTGAACGGATATCTCAAGCATGTTTGCATCATAGTAATAGAGAACAGATGACATTCTCAGATCGTTTAGACCGTATCTTAACGAACAGGATCTTGGCTCTGCCTATCTTTGCAGTAGTGATGTTTCTCGTGTATTTCATTGCCATGGCAGGGCCTGGTCAAAAGATGACGGATTGGGTGAATGATGGCGTATTTGGGGACGGCTGGCATTTGTTTGGCATCGGCAGTACAGCCTATCATGAAGCAGCTGATTCTTACCAAGAAGCTGTGCAATTGGTAGATGGTTACCACATATATGTAGAAGAACATGGTGTTGCATCAGATACCTTTACATATGAAGTGGTGGATGAAGAAACATTGCAAGTGCATATAGAAAACGGTACCAAACAAGATGTGATCAAGGCTGAAGAAACCTTGAAAGCTGCGCCAGATGGCATTGATCCAAGTCAGTATGGTATTTACATCCCTAGTATTCCGCAGATCGCTGCGGATGCCTTTGAAAGTTGGCATGTGGCACTATGGGTAGAAGGTTTGGTCGTAGATGGCGTGATCGCAGGAATTGGGGCTGTGTTAGGGTTTCTGCCTCAGATGCTCGTTCTTTTCTTCCTGCTGGCTTTGTTGGAAGGTTCAGGATATATGGCACGTATTGCTTTTATCTTAGATAGGATCTTCCGTCGGTTTGGTCTATCCGGGAAGAGTTTTATCCCAATGCTGGTCGCAACAGGATGTGGTATTCCAGGCATTATGGCATCACGTACGATCGAAGATGAACGTGATCGTCGCATGACGATCGTGACCACAACATTCATGCCTTGTGGTGCAAAGATACCTTTTATTGCTATGATCGCTGGGGCATTGTTCCATAACAGTCCTTTGACAGCAGTTTCGGCTTACTTCTTAGGTATGGCGGCTGTGGTGGTGTCAGGTATTATGTTGAAGAAAACAAAGATGTTTGCAGGTGAGGCAGCACCATTTGTTATGGAAATGCCGCCATACCATGTACCATCTCTTAAAAACGCATGTCATGTCATGTGGGAAAGAGGTTCCGGTTTTGCTAAAAAGGCAGGAACAGTTATCCTGTTAGCATCTATCATTATTTGGGGATTGACGCATATTGGAATCAATGAACAAGGTTTCTTGCTTTTAGAGGAAGAAGAGATCAGCCAATCATTATTGGCGGTACTTGTAAGACCGATTGCTTTCCTCTTTACACCACTAGGTTGGGGTGATTGGCGGGCAGCGGCAGCTTCCATTGCTGGTTTAACAGCAAAAGAAAACATCGTTAGTACGATCGGTATCTTATATCCAGAAGGCATCAACACTGCCTTTAGCCAAGCTGCTGGTTATTCCTTCCTTGTATTCAATCTTCTATGTGCACCATGTTTTGCTGCTATTGGTGCGATCAAGAAAGAAATGGCAGATCGCAAGATGACCTGGTTTGCTATTGGTTATCAGACTGTATTTGCTTACAGCATTGCCCTTATGATCTATGGCTTCAGTACTCGCCAAGGTATATCACTTATCTTTGCTATTATCATCGCTTTGATGCTTATATATGGTATGGTGAGAAAGCCGGCAAAATAGGACTTCGTGTATTTTATGTGAAGTTTTAGCACTCGTATTGACAGAGTGATACCTAAGACTATAATAACAAGTGTTAGCAATCCTAGTGGATGAGTGCTAAAGCATAACAGGAGGCAAGTATGATTAGACCATTGCATGATTATGTATTGCTTGAAAAGGTAAAAGAAGAAGAAAAGACAGAAAGCGGTATTATCCTTACAACTAAGGAAGCGAAGGAAGAACCTAGCCATGGTATCGTTGTGGCAGTAGGACCTGGTCGTCTGGAAGACGGCAAGCTCGTACCGATCGATGTAAAGCCGGGTGACCGTATCATCTATAAGAAGTATTCTGGAACAGAAGTGAAGGAAGACAAGAAAGATTGTCTGTTGATCAAGGCCGACGATGTTCTTGCGGTGATCGAATAAACGGAGGTAATGTAAAATGGCAAAGGAAATCAAGTATGCAAAAGATGCCAGACAGAAGATGCTGGATGGTGTAAATGTTCTCGCAAATGCAGTTAAGGTAACACTTGGCCCTAAGGGCAGAAATGTAGTTCTGGAAAAGAGCTATGGTTCTCCAATCATTACAAATGATGGTGTCACGATCGCAAAAGAGATCGAATTGGAAGATAAGTTTGAAAATATGGGTGCTAAACTTGTTTATGAAGCAGCCAATAATACAAATGATGTTGCTGGTGATGGTACAACAACAGCAACGATCTTGACACAGGCTATGATCACAAATGGTCTCAAGGCTGTGGATAAGGGTGCAAATCCTGTATTGATGAGAGAAGGTATTGAAAAGGCTGCTAAGTGTGCAGCAGATGCTTTGTTGGATGCTTCTCATTCTGTAGAAACAAATGAGGATGTTAAGAACATTGCTACTGTATCTTCTGGTAATGAAGAGGTTGGTAATATTATTGCCGAAGCTATGGCTAAGGTTGGTAAAGATGGTGTCATCAATGTTGATGAGTCAAAGTCCTTTGAGACAAATCTTGAAATGACTGAAGGCATGCAGTATGACAAGGGATATGTATCTCCATATATGGTCACAGATCGTGACAAGATGGAAGTTGCTCTGGATAACCCATTGATCATGGTAACAGATCAGAAGATCAACACGATCCAGGATATCTTGCCGGTATTGGAAGGTGTTGTAAAGTCCAACCGTGCTTTGCTGATCATTGCGGATGATTTCGATAACGAAGTCATGAGTACTTTGATCCTCAATAAGTTGAGAGGTACATTCAATGTTGTAGCTACAAAGGCACCTGGTTTTGGTGATAATGCTAAGAACCAGCTGGCTGATATTGCAGCTATGACAGGAGCAAACTTCTATGCTAAAGATCTGTCTATGAACTTGGCGGACATGAAGGCTGAAGACCTTGGTTCTGCTAAGAAGGTCGTTGTGGGTAAGGATAAGACAACGATCATTGATGGTAATGGTGCTAAGGAAGCAGTGGATGCTAGAGTTGCTGAGATCAGAGCTGCAATTGAGAATACAACTTCTGATTATGATAAGAAGAAACTTCAGGAGAGACTTGGCAAGCTCACAAATGGTGTTGCTTTGATCAAGGTCGGTGCGACAACAGAAACAGAGTTGAAGGATAAGAAGCTGCGTATTGAAGATGCTTTGAATGCTACAAAGGCAGCAGTTGCTGAAGGTGTTGTAACAGGCGGTGGCTTGGCTCTTGTGAATGCATATAAGGCTATTAAAGATACATGCAAGGATGAGACAGTAGATGTACAAAGAGGTATTAATGTTGTACTCGATGCTTTGAAGATGCCGATTATGCAGATTGCTGAAAATGCTGGTTTTGATGGTAATGAGATCTTGGATAGACAGTTGGCAGAAGAAGGAACAGTTGGTTTCAATGCTAAGACAGGTGAATGGACAGATATGTTCAAGGCTGGTATCATTGATCCAACAAAGGTTACAAGAACTGCATTGTTGAACGCTGCAAGCATTTCTGGTCTGTTTATTACAACAGAAGCAGCTGTAGCAGATATTCCTGAAAAGGAAGCTGCACCTGCACCGATGCCACAGTATTAATATCGTAAGTGTGTGAGAGATCGGACGAGATTCGTCCGATCTTTTTTGCCTTTCCACAACAGCAACTGTATACTGAATAACGAAATGAGGTATAACTATGAACGTATATGATTTCGATAATACTATCTATAGAGGAGACTCCACTTTTGGATTTGTTCTCTATTTATATAAACATTATCCAAAGACTTGGTTATCTATTCCAAGAACAGCTGTATGCGGACTCTTATATGGTGTACGCTTGATGAAGAAACTGACATTTAAACAAAATTTGTATCATATGTTCGTCTATGTCAAAGATATGGAAAAAGCAGTAGAAGATTATACATCTTCACATTTAGACCACATCAAGACTTTTTATAAGGAAACGCAAAGACCAGATGATCTTGTGATCTCTGCCTCACCAGAATTTTTGATCCGCAGTTTTTGCGATAAGATCGGTATTCAGAACAGAATGGCATCGGTAGTAGATATGCATAGTGGTAAATACACAGGTATCAACTGTCATGGCATTGAGAAAGTAAGACGTTTTAGAGAGATCTATGGACATGCCCATGTAGAAGGCTTCTGGAGTGATTCTTTGAGTGATGCACCTTTGGCGGTATTAGCTGATCATGCTTATGTTGTAAAAGGGGATACGATCACGGCTTGGCCGCAAGAATCTATCAAAGAAACAAAAGCAAAATATCAGGATATGTTCACGGAGCTTTGATACACTCTAAAATACGGAGGACGTATGAGTAGGAATTTGCGTTTAAAAACAATTGCGGTGATATCTCTTCTAGTATGTCTGATCCCTATTCCAGTACAGGCAGAAGATTATTCAGACACAGCGTATTGGACAGCAAAATGTACGGGTGATGAAGCAGGAAAAGATAAAGAAGCTTGTAAGGGTTTTTTGGATCACATGACCGCACAGTCAAAAGATCTTGAAAAAAGTATTGGGACGATCGATGGTCAGAAGAAAGAAATCGCAGCCAATATTGAAGAATATGCAGCTAAGATCAAAGATTATCAGAAACAGATCGATGATCTGAATGCTAAGATCCAGGATCTGCAGAAGAAGATCGATATGAAACAAGAAGAGATCGATGATAAAGAAGCAGAAGCAGATGCATTGCGGGAAAAGGTTGGCCGCCAGATGGTGAGTACACAGCCGACGATGCGATTGTCAGTTTATGCAGATGTTCTGATGGGGGCTAAGACTTTGACGGATTTTGTACGTATCCTGAATGGTTTACAAGATATTACAAAGTATAGTGAGTCTAACATGGAAAAGCTGCAGGATGTGCTGGCATCTTTAGAGAAAGCAAAAGCCGATCTGAAGCAGGATCAGGCTGCTTTTAAAGCAAGTCAAGATGATGTTTTGGCAAAGAAGTATGAAGCTCAAGTAATTGAGGAAGAATATGAAAGACAAGAGACGGAATTGACAGCACAAAGAGCACAGCTTGTGGCAAATGCTGATGATATTCGTAAAAAGATGAAGGATATCAATGATGCATTAGGAAGGGTAACAGCATCAGAAGGGTGGACGTATCCTGTACCTGGTGTACAGATGACATGGGGTGCGGGTACTTGGAATTATGCAAGTGGAGGCCGTCATTATGGTGAAGATTTCGGGGCTGGTGTTAAATATGGAGAATCTTATGCAGTAGCAGCAGCTAATGGTGTTGTTCTTAATGCCAATGATGCAGGATGCGGGTATGGTCATATTGGAGATTATTGTCCTGTAGTCGGCGGCGGCAATGAGATCATGTTATTAGTTATCGTTAATGGACGTACATATGGGGTCAAGTATTATCATTTGATGGCTGGTACGTTTGAAGTGAAAACGGGTGATATCGTAGAAGCTGGTGATAAATTGGCAAAAGTAGGCTCTAGTGGTAATTCTTCGGGACCGCATTGTCATATATGTGTTTATGATCTTGGTGGAGCAGATCAGTTTCAGCATATTGCTAGTACGTGGAATGGCGATATGGCTATGAATACTGGTTGGAACCAGTCTACAGAAAGAATATGTGAATTTGGTGCTTCAGTACCATGTAAGATCAGACCAGAGTCTGTATTTGGTACAGGAAGGTAATAGAAGTGGTTAACGATTGCACTAATTCAGTGTATAATTAGACATGTAGAGTTATCGGGAGGAAGTCTATGGCATCATTTAAAATGGAAAACGATGTTGCAGCTGTTGTGATCGATGAGCATGCCTCAGAGATCCATAGTTTTGTAAATAAAGAAACTGGTTTGGAATATATGTGGAACGGTGACCCGAAGTTTTGGGCTGGTCGTAATCCGACATTGTTTCCATTGGTAGGTACAACATGGGATAATCTTCTTCATATTGATGGAAAAGAGTATCCAATGGGCAGACATGGTTTTACACGTCGCAGTGACTTCACTTGCATTCGTCATAGTGATGAAGAAATCGTTATGGAACTGCATCAGAATGAGGAAACTTTAAAGCAGTATCCGTTTGCTTTTACATTGCGTGTGACATATACATTGAAAGGGGCGGAGTTGACGATCGCATATGAGGTCATCAATGACAATGAGCAGGTCATGCCTTTCAACTTTGGTCTGCATCCAGCCTTCAGATGCCCGATCGATCAGAAAGATTGGTTTGAAGACTATTATGTTGAGTTCAGTGATGAGGAATCATTCGAAGTCAATGGTAAGAAGTATGAGCATGTAAAGAAGTATGAACTGAATTCGGAAGAGCTTGCGAAGACAGTTATCATAAACGATCCGAAGTCCTCTTGGGCTTCTTTGACAAATGGCAAGCATGGTGTAAAGGTTGGTTGTGCGGGTTATCGTTGGCTGGCTTTGTGGAGTGTAAATGCACCGCTTGTCGCTATTGAGCCGTGGTATTCTCATATGGATTTTGAGAAGCTTGAGATCCCGTTTGAGAAGCGTGAGGGAACGATGTTCCTTGCACCACACGATAAATTTGATACATCGTATACAATCACAGTTTATTAATGGAGGTAGAACATGTTTAACATTATTGTATGCAAAGATTATGATGAAGTAAGCAGTGAAGCATTTAAGGTCATGCGTGAGACATTGGACAAGGGAAATCCTGTTCTTGGTCTTGCTACAGGTAGCACACCTGTAGGTCTCTATAAGAAGATGATTGCTGACCACAACAGCAGAGGTACATCCTACAAGGATATCGTTACATTCAACTTGGATGAATATGTAGGTTTGCCGAAGGATCATGAACAGAGCTACTATACATTTATGCATGAGAATCTCTTCAACCACATCGATATCAATGAAGAGAATGTCAATATTCCGGAAGGTAATACAGCTGATCCGGAAGCTGCGGCTAAGGCTTATGAGGATAAGCTCAAGCAGTATTCTGTAGATCTTCAGGTTTTGGGTATTGGTTCTGATGGTCATATCGCTTTCAATGAGCCTGGTACAGCATTTGAATCTGAGACTCATATCACAGATCTTGCTGAGCAGACAATCCAGGACAATGCTCGTTTCTTCGACAACGATCCGTCCCAGGTTCCTACAAAGGCAATCACACAGGGTCTTGCAAGCATTATGCGTGCTAAGAGCATCCTTTTGATCGCTACTGGTGCTAATAAGGCTGATGCTGTTTACGGTATGATCAAGGGTGAAAAGACAACAGACTGCCCTGCATCCATTCTGCAGGATCATGAGAGTGTTTATGTCATTCTCGATGAAGCAGCAGCTGCTAAGATTCGCTAATTGAGAGCATATCATTAGGCAGATCTTGGAAACAGTGGCATACTGATGTTGCTGATAAAAAGGAGGATCTGAATTATGGATATTATAAAGAGTGCTGCGGAATATGATGCAGTTTTGAACAATAACGAAAAAGTATTTGTGGATTTCTATGCTGATTGGTGCGGACCATGCAAGATGCTGGGGCCGGTCGTTGAGGAAGTTTCTCACGAGTATGAGGATGTAAAGTTCATAAAGGTCAATGTTGACCAGCTGCCGGATGTCGCTGGACGTTACGGTATTATGTCTATTCCGACAATGCTTGTATTCAGAAACGGTGAGAAGGTTGAATCTGCTGTAGGTTTTATGCCGAAGGAACAGATCAAAGCTCTCGTTGAGCGGGCGTAATCAATCATAAGAGGTGTTCGTATAGACTTCGTAATTAGGGATTAAAAAAATCTCAGTTAGTGAAGCCTTCAAACGGAACTCTTAAAACAAAAAAGACCACACTAGAGTATTAACTTACTCCGGTGTGGTCTTTTTTAATAAATAACTGTTACAGTAATTAACTTTTCAATTTCTATGAAGGATTTGCCATTAAAACATTTTTCTGAAAGAACTGTATCGATAATGGACTGCGGAATATCATCCTCACCATCTATTTCGTGTTTAGCGATGCATTTTGCTGCATCTGTTGTGCAATCCCAAATCACAAGGTAAATCTTGTTGTCATTAACCTCTGGCTGTAACACATAAGTGGTTCCACTATACTCAAATTCAACCTCATGGCAATGAGAAATTAGTTCATGCAATTCATCCATTTTTATTCCGTTCATTACTTGAGCCCCTTAAATAGTGTTTTGTATTTTTCGTAGAGTATGTCTCCAGGATGAAGGATGTCTGGATGTTTCCCCCTCTTTCCGTCCGTGTAATAATGTACATGGAGAGACTTTTTGCCAGCGTGGACACCATAATCTATATCAAATTGCGGTATACGATTTTCTCCAAAAACTCGAAGTTGATCAAAATCGCCATTCTTTCTGTACAGCAAATAGGATGTTCCCGGTGTATTTGACCTTTCTGGCAAATTTAAGCTTGCCTTTGTGTCTTTGGGGGCTAAAAACTTAATACCCTCTACATAATCAACCGTATGCCATCTTGCAGGTGTGCTAAAACCACCGCTTTCAAGAAAAGAACCTCTGCTACCCATTACACAGCACGCTTCTTCCATCTTTGGGAAAAGGACGGATAATAATGGACATTATCATAAATATCCAATTCATCAACATGCCTGCCACATACAATAAGGTTTGTCGGTGATTTTTGTTTTTGCAACTCTTCGACACCACGCAGCAGTATACGCTTGCCATATGGACTTGACATACAACCATTGGTTGTAATTGCAATAGAACTATTTTCCGGTAAACCATCAAAGCACCATTCAAAATCACTCTCAAGACACCAAGAGGCAACAGGAATGATATTAAATCCATTCTGTTGGAGATAATACGCCATAACTCTATTACGGGTACAGTTCCATAATCTCTGAGTTGGTAGCATTTCTGGTAACATAGAGTAATCAGTAGTAATAATTCCTGCAAAACGTTTGAGATTCTCAAAGCTTATTTCCGGATGATTCCAAAAATTCTCAAATAAAGCGTCATCGATAAAGAAATCAACCCAATATTCCTCTGGCTTAATAATGCCCTTACGCTCATTGAAACATATTACTTTTGAAGGAATTGCCTGTGTAGGGGCAAGTTGTGGTAATCTGTATTTGCCGACTAATGTTGCTCCGTGCCAATAATACAGTTTAAAGTTATCGTATTTTCTAATATTTGTTTTTAACATAATACCTATTTTCTCCGCTAAATTGCGGTCATTTTTATTAACAGTGTAGCAAACTGAGCTGCACTAATTGACAAAATGACAGAATTATGCTAATAAAAAACTGACATAGTACGAATATGTTTAGCATATTCCGCATGAGAACACATTTGTTTGCTGCGCCAACAGCTTACAGATGTGTTTTTGTTTTTACCCTCAATTGAACCACCTCCTTTTATGCTATGTTTTGAAATAAACTTAATAATGTAAGTTCGTACTTGGTATACTCCGATGAGCCATATTGTAACCATTTTTGATAAAACTCGTCACTTGCACATGAAGGCTATGAATCATGATATTCATAGTCTTTT
>CAUWCC010000025.1:0-25652 GCA_963556805.1 uncultured Bulleidia sp.
ACCATATGAAGTCTACTATTCAACTGTGTTGCAATTGGCTTGACAATTCGGGTTAGAAAAATGCCAAAAAACAAGATTTTTGTCAACGGATATGGTATGAAAGTTCTTTTCTAGCCCTAGTGAATTTGGACAAATGTTGGGCTTGTATTATAATTCTTATGATGAGGTAAATTTGAATGAATCCTGAGAATGCTATTGAAGTTAGAAATATGTCAAAAAGCTTCAAAGTGCAATATGATCGTGCACATGATTTGAAGTCTTTGTTTATATTGCATAAAAGAGGCAAAGTAAGCCGTATTCAGGTTTTAAAAGATATTAGTTTGGATATCAAAAAAGGTGAGACGGTTGCTTTAGTTGGCACAAATGGTAGTGGTAAATCAACCTTGTTGAAATTGATGACAAAGATTTACTATCCAAATAGTGGTACGATCGAGACAAGTGGTAAGTTAACTTCCTTGCTGGAATTGGGAGCTGGTTTCCATCCAGACTTTACAGGTCGTGAGAACATATATTTTAATGCGTCTATTTTTGGTTTGAACCAAGAACAGATCAATGCACGTTTAAATGAAATTATTGAGTTTTCTGAACTTGGTGATTTTATTGATGAACCGATTCGTACATATTCTTCTGGTATGTATATGCGTTTAGCATTTTCTATTGCAATCAATGTAGATGCAGAAATTTTGTTGATCGATGAGATCTTGGCAGTTGGTGATCAGCACTTCCAAGAGAAGTGTTTTGCTAAGTTAAGAGAACTGAAGAATAGTGATAAGACGATCGTTATTGTTTCTCATTCTTTGGATGTGGTAAAGGATCTATGTAATCGTGCAATTTGGATCTATAAGGGTGAGTTTAAGTTGGATGGCGATCCGACATATGTCATTGATGAGTATTTGAAGCAGGTTGAGCAGGACCATCGTGATGAGAAGAAGAAGGCTGTAGCAGAAGGTAAGCATCAGGATAAAGGAATTGTGTTTATTGATGAACCGAAAGACTTTATGCATGTAAAGGAATCTTCTCCTATTGTAACGGTGAGAGGCTGGAAGATCACAGACGATGAGGATGCAGTATTTCATATTCGTATTGGTGATCAGGAAATTCCGAATATCAAGTATATTCCTAGACCAGATGTGCTGGAGGTCTATGAGCAGTATCGTGGCTTGGTAGAGAATGATAAAGTTGGGTATACAGTAGATATAGATTTGACGGAGTATAAGAAGTATTGCGATAGCAGCAATGCGATCCATGTGCGTGCATCTCTTATTCAGAAAGATGGAACAGAGCTTGCGTATAGAGAAGTTATTGTAGTACTGGATAAGGAGACAGCATGATTAAGGAACTATATCAATATAGAGAGTTATTGAAGACAAGTATAAAAAAAGAGATCCGTGGTAAGTATAAGGCATCAGTTTTGGGTGTGTTGTGGTCTTTTATCAATCCTTTACTGCAGGTACTTGTATATGCAATTGTTTTCCCCTATCTTTTGCGTGCTACATCAGATAACTATATTGTTTATCTAGTTACAGGTATTATCCCATGGACATTCTTTCAGACTGTTTTGAGTAATTGCGTATCCTGTATCAAATCCAATTCTGCAATTATTAAGAAAGTATATTTTCCACGTATTATTCTGCCTATTTCAACTATGTGCAGTGGTCTGATCAATTTCTTCATTTCTTGTATTATCATTTTGATCTTTTCCGTTATTTGGCGTACAGGTATTTCTTGGCATATCATTTTTGTGCCGTTAATTGCAATTATCGAAGGTATCTTTGTTTTGGGTCTTGGCTTGATTTTGTGTTCTATAGCAGCATATTTCCAGGACCTGGAATATATCGTTACTTTCTTGACACAGTTGTTGTTCTATGGAACACCGATCGTTTACGAATTGAGTCAATTTGGCGGTTCAGGTTCTTTACTAGTACGTTTAGTATCTTTGAATCCTTTGACGACGATCATGAATTCATATCGTGATGTATTCTTATATCATGTGACACCAAACATGATGGCTTTGGGGGCAGTTGCTTTGATTTCACTGGCTATTCTTGTAATTGGTTATTTTGTGTTCACAAAGTTGGAAAAGGGTTTTGCGGAGCAGTTCTAAGGAGTTTATATGGCGATTAAATACTCAATTGATACTTTAACGATCAATATTCTGAAGGGGAAAAACCGCATCATCATTAATGGATGGTGTTCTGAAGAAGATGGTCGGATCCCTTCACTTAAACTGCTGGTAAACGGAAAAGATACAGATTTTACATTGCAAACAGTGATCCGTACGGATGCAGCAAGTTTGTTGAAGTTGAAAGAAGCAAATCATAGATGTGGTTTTATGATCTGTGCGAAGAATCTCGCAGAAGATTTGGACACGATCGTTCTCCGTACTAAGCTGGATGGTTCTTCTAAAGACATTCTTTCTTTAAATCACGATGCGATCCGTCAGAATGCAGAGTATGGCAAGATCGTGTATCATTTGGATTCTGTTTCTTGTGAGGAAGAGGTCAATTTGTTTACTTTGACAGGATGGGCTCTTTCTGAAACAGATGAGCAGATTCAATACGCTGTTGTAGACGAGAATGGTAAAGAATATGCGGATACAGCTCGTATGTTGAGTAGAGATGATCTTGTAAAGAATGGTGTTGTAGATCCTGAAGGTAAGTATTGCGGCTTTATGGTCACATTTTCTGGACCTTCTGATCAGAAGTATAAGTTAATTTTGAAGTGCGGTGATGAGGTAAAAGAATCCTCTTTTGAAGGGCGCAATGTGAAACATCGTTTTGGAGTTATTGGTGCGATTTGTTCTAACTTGAATATGAAGACGATCCGTAAAGGTTGGAAGTATTTGAAGAGATATGGTTTTGCAAAAACTCTAAAACGTATCAAGAAGGGGTATCAGCCAAATGATGATTATGATATTTGGTTTAAAGCACATCGTGTCACAGAGGCTGAATTGGAACAGCAGAGAAATACAACATTTGCGTATAATCCTAGGATCTCTTTGTTGGTTCCTACATACAATACACCGATCAACCTACTTCATGAGATGGTGGATACTGTTATAGATCAGTCTTATGGAAATTGGGAGCTGTGCATTGCGGATGGTAGTTCTCCAGACAATCCAGCACGTAAAGAAATCGAGGCATATGCTAAGAAAGACCAGCGCATCAAGGTAGTTTATCTTGATAAGAACTATGGTATTGCTGGTAATACAAATAAGGCATTGGAATTGGCGACTGGTGATTATATCGCTATGTATGATCATGATGATTTTTTGGAATTGAATGCTTTGTTTGAGATCGTAAAAGTTTTAAATGAGAAGAAATATGACATCTTGTATACAGATGAAGATAAGTTCTCAATGACTACTAAAATGTTTGAAGATCCGAATTTGAAGACGGATTTCAATATTGATCTGTTGTTATCACATAACTACATTACGCATTTGTTTGTAGCAAAAGCTGAAATTATGCGTAATACTGGTGGCTTCCATGCTAAGTATGATGGGGCACAGGATTATGACATGATCTTACGTTGTATTGAACAGACAGATGCTATCTATCATCTGCCTAAGATCTTATACCATTGGCGTATGCATACAGGTTCTACTGCAGCTGACCCTGAGAATAAGATGTATTGCTATGAAGCAGGTTTACATGCTATTGAAGATCATTTAGAGCGTTGTCATATCAGTGCAAAGGTAACGATGCTTGGTAAGCCGTATTATGGTTTGTATCATGTTGCATATGATGTTGTGAACGATCCGTTAGTTTCGATTATTATTCCTAATTATGAGAATAAGAAAGTATTGAAGACTTGTGTGGATTCGCTATTTGCAATAAATACATATAAAAATATTGAAGTGATCATTGTAGAGAATAATTCTACTTCTGACGAGATCTTTGCATATTATGATGAAGTACAGAAACAGCACGCTAATGTCCATGTTGTGACATGGAAGGGTGGAGAGTTCAATTATTCTGCAATAAATAACTATGGCGTACAGTTTGCAAAGGATGAGTATTTGCTTTTCTTGAACAATGATACAGAGATGATTTCTCCAGAGGCAATTCGTGAAATGCTGGGGCATTGTGTTAGGGAAGAAGTTGGTGTTGTTGGTGCAAAGCTCCTTTATGGTGATGATACCGTACAGCATGCAGGTGTTGTTATTGGTTTTGGTGGTGCTGCTGGTCATGTATTCCATCGTATCGATAAAGATGATGAGGGATATATGATGCGCGCATTGATCAATTGCGATTATAGTGCTGTAACTGCTGCATGCATGATGACAAAGAAATCCTTGTTCTTGCAGGTTGGTGGATTTGATGAAGAACTGAAGGTTGCCTTCAATGATATTGACTATTGCTTGAAGATTCGTGCTCTCAATAAGCTTGTTGTTTATAATGCATTTGCACAATGGCATCATTATGAATCTTTATCTCGAGGCTATGAGACAAGTCCTGAGAAGATCAAGAGATTTGAGCATGAGATTCAGATTTTCCAGAAAAAATGGAGTCGGATACTTTTAGAAGGAGATCCGTACTACAATCCAAATTTTGATGTCTCTTATACACCGTTTAAGTTACATTGAGGTCCGGGATTTCCTGGGCCTTTCTCACGTATGAAAAGGAGCAGCTTATGAAAGCTACAGAAAAAGATAAATCGAAGAATAAAGATAGAAGATTATGGTTGATAGCAGGTGTTGTTACACTCATCATGATTTTTGGAATATTCTTTTTGAAGCATATGGCCCCATTTGGTAATGTGTCTTTAGCACACGAAGATGCAAGGATTCAATATTTGGATTTTTTTGCATATTTAAAGGATGTATTGTCAGGAAAGAATTCTATTAGTTACTCCTTTAGCAAAGGATTAGGTGGTACGACAATTGGGGTTTTCACCTACTACCTAACAAGTCCATTCAATCTACTTGTGCTATTCTTTGAAAAGGCACAATTGGTTTCGTTTCTTGATATTACAATTGCTTTAAAATTGGCCTTGGCTGCGATCACTTGTGCTGTATTTTTGACAAAGCGATTTGAGAGAACTGATAGGACTTTATTTCAAAAGATATCTATTGTATTTTTGTCGATCAGCTATGCTTTAGGACAGTATTCCATCGCACAGTGTTCTAATATCATGTGGTTAGATGGCGTATATATGTTGCCGTTGATCATGCTTGGTATTTATAAGCTTGTACGTACAAAGAAGACTGTGTTCTTATCTGTTACAGTTGGTTTATCCATTTTATTTAATTGGTATTCTGCTGGTATAAATTGCTTCTTTGCTATTTTTTGGTTTGTGGTAGAGTGTGTGCTTCGGTATATGGAGCAGAACGATCAAGAAACTAAATTTCGCATAAAATATTTGTTGGAAACTCTGATACGTTTCTTGTGGGCAATGTTTTTAGGTGTTGTATTGAGTGCAATCTTCTTTCTGCCTACTATTGGAGCATTGGGTAAGTCCTCTAGAGGAACACTGGAGATAGATAAGTTATTTGATGCAGCGTTTATTGGAAATATATTTACTGTTGCAGAAAAGATGGTTCCAGGTGCTGTAAGTGAACTTGGCAGTGTTTCTTTATATTGTGGGTCTTTTGCTTTAATCGGTTGCATTGGATCTATGCTTGGATATGGTGTAGAACGCAAAAAGAGGATTTTTAGTTTTGTTTTATCTGTATGTGTTCTTGCTTTATTCTATTGGAATCCTTGCTATGTGATCTTTAGTTTATTTAAGGATGTTGCATCATACTGGTATCGTTATTCCCATGTCGGCATCATGACAATGGTATTTCTTGCATCACTATTCTTTTTGGAGGAACGAGAAGAAACTATTGCAAAGTCAGTAGAACCAATTGCCATTGGTATTGCAGCAGTTGTTCTATTTGCAAACTATGTTCATCCGTCTCAGATCTTGAATCGGGTATATTATGGTGCAATTTCTTTGGTTTTGATCGGTTGGCTGATTCATTGGTCTACGGCAACACATAGGAACCGTGATCATATGAAGCAGAAACGCTGGCTTGCTGTATTGTGTGCTTTATTTATTGTTGAGACTGTGTATTCTGTGAAAACACAGATGAATAATTATCTTGGTTTTATTTCTCCTGATCGTGAAAACTATGTTATTTCTGAAGAAGAACGTTGGGAAGAATTGCATCAGTTGGATGATTCGCAATATCGTGTATCTAAGACATATACTTGTGGTTCTTATCATCAAGAAATGCAAGCAAATTACAATGAGGCGATGCTTTTAAATGATTGGAGTATTGCTAGTTATACATCCTCACCAGATGATCAGACACGTGCGTTCTTGGATCGCTCTGGTTATCCGATCATGGGGGAGAATATGAATATCATAAATACATCCATCCTTCCTTTAGATTCATTGCTCGGGGTGAAATACATTTCTTCCACGATGCCGATCAATGGGTTGAAACCTGTACCAGAGATCGAGGATTCTTACTTTGGGGCTAAGATGTATGAAAATCCTTATGCATTGCCTCTGGCATTTACATATGTGAATGATAAACGGGAATTAAGTGTTGAAGATCCGTTTTTGCATCAAAATTCTATTTATAGTGCATTACTTGGTAAAGAGGTAATGTTATACGAAAAATTAACACCGGTTATTGAGGAAAAGGATGGTATCGTAACATACACGGTAGACATTCCAGACGGCAGCTTCGCATTATATGGAACGCTGTCTCCAAGTGGTTACTATTATGGAAAGGTAGATGTGAATCATGCATATACATTGGAATATGCACAATGGTTATCTCCAACTGTATTCTATATACCGTATCAAGTGAATGATAAGGAGTTTACTATCACATTATCAGGTGATACACCGATGCAGTCAAATGGCAAAGAGGTGTTCTATGCGTTGAATTTGGACACTTTAGATGATGTGGTAAATACTTTGAGGACACGCAGTGTAGAGAGCAGTCATATTAGTAATGGTAATGTGGATGTTGTCGTGAATGGCAAGAAGGGGGAAAGTCTTCTCCTTTCTATTCCGTATGATGAGGGATGGGATATTACTTTGAATGGAAAAGCAGTAACTGCTGATCTGTTGGATGATTGTTTGTATTCTATTCCATTGGAAGAAGGAAATAATAAGATCCATATGGAATACCATGTTAAATATAAGGATCTTGGTATATGGGTATCAGCAGCAGGTGTTGTGATCGTAATACTAGAGTTGTTCTACGACAAGCATAGAGGTAGGAAAAAGTAGTTATGAATGAGAAGGTTTCTTTAATTGTTCCGTGTTTTAATGAAGAAGAGTCTTTGCCGTTCTTTTATCCGGAAGTAACAAAAGTTTGTCAGAAAATTGATGAAGACTATGAATTGATCTTTGTGAATGATGGTTCTAACGATAACACACTCAACTTGTTGAAAGAGTATGCTGAAAAAGATGAACATGTCATTTATTTGTCTTTTTCTAGAAACTTTGGAAAGGAAGCTGCTATGTACGCTGGTTTTTGCAATGCCAGTGGAGATTATGTAGCTATTATGGATGCTGATATGCAGGATCCACCGGCATTGATTCCAAAGATGCTGGATATCTTGAAGACACAGCCATATGACAGTGTTGCTACACGGCGTGTAACAAGAGTAGGGGAGCCGCCTATTCGCAGCTTCTTTGCGAGAAAGTTCTATAAAATCATTAATAAGATCTCAGATGCAGATATTGTAGATGGTGCAAGAGACTTTAGATTGATGAAGAGACCGATGATAGATGCCATCATATCTATGAACGAATATGATCGTTTCTCCAAAGGTATCTTTGGTTGGGTAGGCTTTCGCACATACTGGCTTCCATATGAGAATATAGAACGTGTAGCTGGTGAAAGTAAGTGGGATTTTTGGAAGTTGACGAAGTATGCAATTGATGGCATTATCAATTTCTCAGAGGCACCATTATCCCTTGCAACATGGACTGGAGTGGGGCTAACTGCTGTGAGTATGATTGCTCTTATTGTGATTTTGATACAGTCTCTGGCATTGCATCATGTGATTGCTGGTTGGGTTATTGTGATTGCAGCATTGGGATTTATTGGTGGTATTCAGTTGTTATGTATCGGTATTGTTGGAAAGTATATTGCTAAAGTATTCTCTCAAACAAAACATAGACCACATTGCATTATCTCTGAAACGAACAAGGAGAATGCTAAGAGATTATTGTAGCTTATGATACTGGGTAAGTATCCTTATTGAAAGATAAAATCATACGGTTCACTAGAGAGGAGTGATTTGGTGAGTTCGATTGAGCAGAAACGCAATGAACAGTTATATTTACTTGCATTTAGTCTGTATTTACCGCTTATGGTCCTTCGTACCTCATTCTATGCGGCATTTATTAACGGAATAATGATTAAGATTGTGTCTGTTATCTGTCTGGCATTACTTGGTATTTTGGAGTTAAGGCAGTTTAAATTAGACCGTAGGGATATCATTGGCTTATTGATGACTGGAATCGTGGCATATGCTATCTTTGTTACTTCACTGAAGATGGAAGTCTTGAATGTGCTTTTTATCTTTTGTGCAAGAAAGATCAATTTTAAGAGGATTGCAAAATATGCATTTGTGATTACTTCTGTTTGCTGTTTGTTTGTTTTTATCTCTGCAAAAGTGGGATGGATTCAAAACTATATTGAGTATACAAGTTCTAGAGGACATCGAGAGTATCTTGGTTTTTCTTACTCTTTGTATCTTCCCGCAATGTTGTTTAATATCATTGCTTTGTATATATATCTACATGGTGGTTTAAGGCCTGTGCCAGCCTTGCTTTTTTCATTCATCACATTCTATGTGTATAAGGCGACAGATTCTAGATTGTCCGCAATGACAACATTGCTATTGATTGCTGTCGTTCTGCTGCAGCAATATATACCTAGATTTATGCATAACAAATTATTTTTATTTTTAGAAAAATATGCATTTGTTATCTTTGCAGCATTCTTTATCTTGATTACAATGCTGTATGATCCAAATAAAACATTATTTGCAAAGTTAGATGGTTTGTTTACAGGTAGATTGTGGAATGGACATATAGGATTAAAAGAATATGGTATTCCATTGATGCCTCAATTTATTAAATTTGTTGGCAATGGCTTGAGTGAGCTGGGATATAAGGAGACAGGTTCATATTTTTATTTGGATTCCATGTATGTGAAGTTGTTGATCAATTGCGGTGTTATTGCGTTTACAACAGTAATGCTATCATTACAGGGCGTAATGAACCATCTGTCTAAAAAGAAAAAATATCTTTGTCTAGTGATAGGTGCATTCATTGCATTGCGTTGTATGGTTGACGATCTATCGTTTAATATCTATTACAACACATTTGCAATTGCGATAGGTAGTATATTGTATCGGTCATTTGATTCAAACAATAAGGAGATAAAACATGATTGAAAAAGATAAGAATAGTACTTCTATGAGTTTTACAGGTATTTTGGTTCAAACAATGATGAGATGGAAGATCATTCTGCTGTGTGCAGTTCTCGGTTTTGTTGGAATGGGATTCAAGAATTATAGAGAACAATCCGCATCGGTTGTTTCTGCGTCCAATGCCAAGGCGAGTTATGAAATGAGTGATGTAGATAAAATCTCTATGAATGTGACGAATAGTATTGCGGCGCGTATTAAGTATTTGAAGGATAGTTATATTGTTTCTTTAAAGCCAGGAGAATCTTATGAGGCGTCTTCTGTTTTGTTTGTTTCAGATGGGGCTGAGGATGAATATACAATGTTTAATAATCATGAAGATACTACTTCTAAGATTATAGCAGCAGTGAATACGAAAACAGGTGCGATTCTTTCTGCGTTGAGTGAATATGTGGATGCGAATATCGATTATTCTTCACTGTATGATGATTTTGATATGGATGAAGACTTGTATTTTCAAGATCTTGTGAATTGTACGATTCAAGGTAGTTCTTTAGTAATTAATACGATTGCAGATAAGCCTGAACTGGCTGATTCATTGATGAATACAGTTGTTGATCAGATCGATAAGAAGTTCAATCAAATTGTTGATCAGATGCAAGTACAGGAATATAAAGTCATGACGATTTCAAATGAACCTGCTGTATCTGCATATCCACAGGAATTCCCAACTTTGCAAAAGGTGAATAATGAACTTCGTGATCTTGTAAGTATGCAGCAGACTTTGACGGATTCTCAGGCTGATTTAGCAAAGCGTGCAGTTCCTGTACATGAATCCATTAGTAAGAAGGAGATGTTAAAGTCTGGCATTAAGGGCGGTATTCTTGGTTTCGGCGGTAGTGCTGTGATCGTTATCGTATATTTGATTTTGAAAGGTAAGCTTCTTTCGGCAAAGGAAGTAGAAGAAGGCTTGGATCTGAAAGTGCTAGCTGTACAAATGCCTAAATATGGTAATAAAGAGATAAAGGGTCTGAGTAAGAAATTTATATGTTTGGATTCGTTGTACCACAATATTCCATCTTTTGAGAATAGTTTGGCTTTGGTAGATGATTATCTGAAACAGAAGGGAGCGAAGGATATCGCCATTGTATGCGATGTGAAAAATAGTGCAGATGTGCATGAGGTTATGATGAAGCTGAATAAACTGCATTCTGGTATTACGTATCATGTTGCTGTGCGTCCTAATGAAGATCTTAATGAGAGAAAGAAACTTCAGAGTGTGGATGGCGTTGTGATGCTTGGTGTTGTTAGTAAGAGTAAGCTTGCGGATATCCAGAATTTGAAGACTTTGATGAAGGATTACAATAAGCCGGTATTAGGTGCTATCGTAATGTAAGGTGATAAAGATGAATAATACAGCAGCAGTTGTAGTAACATACAATCGCAAGGATATGTTGCGAGAGTGCATTACACGTTTATGCAATCAGGTAGAGTATAAGTGTGATGTGCTTGTTATTGATAATGCAAGTACAGATGGTACACATGAATATATTCAGGATTTGTTGAGTGATACGGTAAAGTATATCAATACGGGAAAAAATCTTGGTGGCGCAGGTGGCTTCTCTTTTGGTTTGAAGAAAGCTGGAGAGCTTGGATATGAATATGCATGGTTGATGGATGATGATACATATGTAGAAACAGATGCATTAAAAGAGCTTTTCCGTGCGGATAAAGAACTAGATGGTAAGTATGGATTCTTGTCTAGTATTGCATATTGGAAAGACGGCAGTCTCTGTAATATGAACCGGCAGCGCACAGCATTGACAGGAAAGTTAGAATGCTTTGATCATCTAACAGAACCTGTCATCATGGCTACATTTGTTAGTTTCTTTGTGAAAATGGATGTTGTTCGTGAAGTGGGACTTCCTATTTCAGAATTCTTTATCTGGGCAGATGATTTTGAATACAGCAGACGTATTTCTAAAAAGTATCCGTCATATGCAGTTCCAGGCAGTAAGGTGGTGCATTGGATGGGATCTAATGCCAAAGTGGGTATCGAACAGGACTCTAAAGATAGGCTTTGGAGATATCAATATTTGTATAGAAATGAAGTCTATGTATATCGCAGAGAAGGTGTTAAGGGTATTGCTTTCTTATTTGCTAGATATGTCCTTCATTCTATGCGTGTCCTATTTAAGGCTAAGGACGCAAAGTTAGAAAAGTTTAAAGTGATTCAAAAATCATTCTGGTCTGGCTGGAAATTTCATCCAGAGATCGAAAGGATATAAAATCGAAAGGATACAAATATGAAAGTTTTGGAAGTGAATGTGGATGATAGAGGATTTGGTGGTGTTTATTCTCTTTTGTTATCAGTAATTCGCAATAAACCGCAAGATCTACAATTGGATATAGGAGCACTGGAAACCTTTGAGGATCAGAGCAACATTGATTATCTTGAATCTATGGGATCTCATGTTTACTATCTTGGCTATGACGGCAATAAATTGAAGAAACAGGCAAAGATATATCAGAATGTGAAAGCGTTGCTTGAAAAAGAAAAATATGATTGTGTGCATATCCATTCTGATGTTGCAAATAAACTTTTAGTATCAGGCCTAGCCGCAAAGGCAGCAGGTGTACCTAAGATCATCTTACATAGCCATGCGACGGGGGTAGATATGGCAAATGGAAAAATGAGGGAAAGAGTACATATGATCTGTCGTAGACTGCTTCCAAAGATTCATGGTGAATATGCGGCGTGTTCTAAAGTTGCAGCTAAGTGGATGTTTCCGTATGCAGTTGAGAAGGGGAATGTGACATATATCCATAATGGAATCGAGACAAAGCGCTTTTGTTATGATGAAAAAATTCGTCTTGAAGAGCGTTCTAAGTTAGGGTTAAAGCCAGAAGATCGTTTAATTGGTCATACTGGAAGATTTATGTATGTAAAGAATCAGTTGTTTTTGGTTAAGGTTTTTGATAAGGCTTTGACAACATGGAAAAACCAAGGGAATCATGGTGAACTGAAGCTATTGTTAGTTGGTACTGGTGAGATGATGGAGAATGTAAAGCATTTAGCAGAACATCTTGGAATCATAAATAACATCATTTTCTATGGTCAATGTAAAAAAATTGAATGTTTGTATCAAGCAATGGATATCTTTGCTATGCCTTCTCATTTTGAAGGTCTAGGTATGGCGGCAGTGGAGGCACAGTCTACAGGATTGCCATGTATTGTTTCAACAGGTGTGCCGCAGGATGTGGATATGTATGGTAGTGTCAAATTCCTTTCCATTGATGAACAGAGTGAAGTTGTTTGGGCTTCATCCTTCTGCGAAGATCTGCCAAAGAGAATAGATCATACAGCTGATATTTGCAAAGCAGGATATAGCATTCAAGATACTGTGGATCAGTTTGTGAAGTTATATCAAGATAAGTAGTGGAGGCAAATGTGAATCAACCATCTATCAAAAAGAATTTTATTATGAATGTGATCCTGACTTTATCGTCAGTGATCTTTCCTTTGATTACCTTTCCATATGCCTCTAGAATATTACTTCCAGAAGGAACAGGGCGTGTTAATTTTGCAATTTCGTTGATCTCCTACTTTGATATCTTTGCTCAGCTTGGTATTCCGATCTATGGTATTAGAGCTGTGGCCCAAGTAAGAGATGATAAAGAAAAGATGTCAAAAGTCGTGCAGGAACTATTGATCATTAATATCTGTACGATGCTTCTGTCATATGCTGCGTTAGCTGCGGTATTATTTACAGTTCCAAGATTGTTTGATGACCGTACATTATTTTTTATTATCAGTGCAACATTGTTGTTGAATTGCATTGGTATGGAGTGGATGTATAAAGGTTTAGAGCAATATACATATATCACTGTGAGATCTGTTATCTTCAAGTTTATTGCACTTATTGCAATGTTCTTATTGATCCATACAAAAGAAGATTATGTAATGTATGGTGCTGTAAGTATTTTGGCAGCATCTGCTTCTAATGTACTGAATTTCTTAAATGCTCATAAATACATATCCTTTCATAAAACTGGAAAATATGATTTTAAAAAGCATTTGAAACCCGTATTTGTATTCTTTGCCATGTCTTGTGCTACAACGATCTATACAAATCTAGATAACGTTATGCTTGGGTGGATGGCAACCAATACGGATGTTGGTTACTATGGAGCAGCTGTAAAGATCAAAACAGTATTGGTAAGTTGTGTTACTTCTCTTGGGGCGGTATTACTTCCGCGTGCGTCTTATTTTATTGAGCATCAGGAAATGGATGAATTCAGACGTATTAGTAAGAAAGCTTTGCAGTTTGTATTCTTCATAGCATTCCCATTAATGCTGTATTTTATTCTTTTTGCAAAACAGTCGATCTTCTTCTTATCGGGTGATGCTTATGCAGGTGCTATTGTACCGATGCAGATCATCATGCCTACATTACTATTTATCGGTATAACGAATATTTTGGGTATTCAGATATTGGTGCCATTAGGTAGAGAGAAAACAGTTTTGATCTCAGAAATCGGCGGTGCTGTAACAGACTTCGTCTTAAATATGATCTTGATCCCGCATTATCAGGCTGCTGGTGCTGCTATTGGAACTTTATGTGCAGAGGCAGTGGTGTTATTGATACAGTATATCGCTTTACGTAAAGAAATGAGTGAGATCTTCCATAGCATTAAAGTTGGAAGTATCCTTCTCTCATTGATTGGAGCAGCAGCTGCAGGATTGTTGCTAAGTAATATTGTTACTGGCAACTTCATTGTTTTGCTTGTAACGGCATGTGCATTCTTCTTTGTGTACTTTATTATCATGATGGCATGCAAGGACAGTACAGCATATATGCTCTTTGATCAGGTAAAAAGGATCGTGAAGAGACATTAGTTGGAGGGATAGAAATGGATTACATTTTAGATATTTATAGAAATGAAGTTGAAAATCATGCAAGCAGTAAAGCCAGAGATGATGTAAATGCTATTTTGGCAGATGATTTTACGCTTCGTTACTATAGTGAAGGTTCTAATCCCTTCACAAAGCTGATGAATTGGCATAAGGTCATGAAGGAATTGAAGAAAAAAGCAGATATGATCCTTCTACAGTATCCTGCATGCACGAAATTGATCACGGCAAAAACATTTGATAAACTTCAGGATAAAGACTTGATTTTTTTGGTCCACGATATAGAAACATTACGTACACGTGCTCCAAAAGATAAAGTAGATGCCGAAATTGGTTATTTAAATAAAGCCAAGGTAGTGATTTCTCATAATGCCCATATGACAAAGTGGTTGAAGGAAAATGGTCTTACAAGCAAGGTTGTTGATCTTGGTATCTTTGACTATTTGTATGAAGGTACGAGGCAAGAGATAAAGTCATATACGAATGCAATTGCATTTGCGGGTAATTTAAGCAAAGAAAAGAGTGCTTTTGTATATGATAAAGATTTTGCCAAGATCGGCATTACGTTGTATGGTCCTAACTTTGCAGGAGAGCAGGAAGGCTTATTATATAAAGGGTCTTTACCATCGGATAAGCTTCCTCTTATGGTGCAGGAAAGATTTGGTCTTGTTTGGGATGGCACAAGTTTAGATGAATGTACTGGAAACACAGGTGTATATTTAAAATATAATAACCCGCATAAGACATCTTTGTATTTAAGTGCAGGTATGCCAGTGATCGTATGGAATCAAGCCGCAATTGCAGATTTTGTACGAGAGAATCATGTTGGGCTGTGTGTTTCTTCTCTATATGACCTCAAGGATATTCTTGCAAGTCTTAGTGAAGAAGAGTATCAGATAATGAGAAAGAATGCTGAAAAGATTGCTGAAAAGCTTCGTAACGGCTATTATACAAAGCTGGCTATTGAGAAAGCGAAGAGTAATTTCTAAGAAGCGGATATTTGACACCTTAGATAATGATCTGGGGTGTTTTTTGCGTAAAGGATATTCATTTGAGTGTTTCATTAAATAAGTGGAGAGATACGCCGTTCTTGAGAACGTTTAATATCTATCAAACAAAAGACTATTTAGCCAATATTTGATTAGTGTTTTTGATGGCAATTGGTGGTTTTTGTGTAATGTGAAACCTAACCTTTGGATCAATCTAAGGATTTATTTGGTCGTTAATTTGTTGATATTCGGGTTCGCCATGTTAGTAGTTGATATTATTAGAAATAGAAGGACAGCTAAAAAAGCAATGGTATGATGTACTATTTTCTATGATATGTATAAAGAATTCTATTTTTTTGTGGATAGTATCGCATGAACAGAGTATGTTTATCTAGATAGTGAGCGGTTTTTTTTTTCTGATTAAGAGATCTTTAATAATCACGAAATCTAAAATGTCGTATGCTATCTATAGGTAAAACAAATGAAAAAAAGAAAAGATTTAGAAGAGTTGGATATTCCACAGTTTGAAGAACCGAAAAAGAAAAAACGTGTGATCAGTAATAAGTTTTTGTGGCTTATTTTGATATGTGCTGCTGTTTTTTTCTTTGTGGCTTTTATGCGTATGCCGATGTTTCCAACCGAGTGGGATTTGAAGGTGCTGGCAGGTTTGATACTTATTGTTATAGTGACGGGGTTATTATCATCCTTTGCACATAAGAATAAGTTTATTCGTACGGTAGACTTAATATTGATCGTTGTCTTTACGTTATGCAGTATCGTCATGCCGAAATATACCGATAAAGTATCATCTCTGTTTGATAGTCTTATTGGTAATACAACAACGATATCACTGTATGCTATGAATAGTAATTATTGTGCAGATCATCCTGAACTATATACTACTTCCTATGTAGCTGAAGACTTACAGGAGTATGAAAACTCAAGATTTATTACTTTTGCCGGTGATGATACAAACCAGAATTATGCGTTAGGTAAATTGAAAGAACAGTTTGGGCATGATGTAGAGACAGTAGAAAGAGGATCTGTGATCGATGCGGCTGCCTGTTTGTATGCCAATGAAGGAGATGTATTGATCATTCCAGATACGATGCTGGCCATGGTTACGGATACACCAGAATATATGTATTTCAAAGATAATACGATCAAGCTTGGGACATATACTAGAACAGTCACCAATCATGTTTCGTTTAGTTCTTTGAATATGACAAGAAAACCGTTTGTCATATTCTTTGGTGGAAATGATGAAGATGGTGATTTGTACTTGGAAGGCAGAACGGATGTAGATATGCTTGTAACTGTGAATCCAAAGACTGCACAGATCGCATTAGTATCTATGCCGAGAGATTCCTATATTCCTAATCCTGCATATGGTAGTGATGCCTATGATAAATTAACCCATTTAGGTTTATCTGGTATTGAAAATACAATGGATGGTTTGGAACAGTATCTTGGGTTAAACAATAAAATAGATAACTATATTGTTGTTAATTTCAGAACATATCGGAATATCATTGATGCATTGGGTGGTGTTGATGTTGAAAATGATGTAGAGTTTACGGCTATCAATGAGATGTACTTTCCAGCTGGGTCAATCCACTTGGAAGGAGAAGCTGCTTTGATGTATGTGCGTGAAAGATATGCATTTGTAAATGGTGATTTTGAGAGAAACTATCATCAACAGCTCGTGATGAAAGCTATTATCTCTAAGTTGACAAGTCCGGAAGTGATCGTACATTTCAATGATTTGTTGGATTCTTTGCAAGGAACATTCATGACAAATATTTCTTCTGATTCCATCTATGCCTTATGTAGGAAACAGTTAAAAGAAAATACGCATTGGAATATCGTGAGTTACCACATAGAGGGTGAGACAGGAATGGAGTATTGTGCAACAGTTCCATATGATATGAGTTCTGTGGTATATCCATATGACAACCAGGTAGAGTTTGTTTCAAATATTATGAATGCTGTATTGAGTGGTGAAACAGTTGTACAGGAAGAACTTCCGCAGGGGACATATTCTGGAGAATGATTTGTCATATGTGACTGTTCGTGTAAAAATAATACGTATGAGTAAGTATAAAGCAAAAATAGAAACGAAATATGTTTATCGAGGAGTATGTGCTGTCATTTTGACGATCCTTGCCTGCATGATCTTCTTTGAGGATTGGTTAGCATTTGTTACGGAGAATAACCAGACAGGACATTTGCTTGGTCTTGGTAATCTATCGATGGCAGTCATTATCTACGGACTGATCTACAGTATTATTGGTAAGTATTTAAGTGCGTTTAAGATCGGTGTGAATCGTATTTCAAATGTACTAGCTTCACAGGTCTTGACATTGTTTACAACGGATGTAGTAGAGATACTTGTGTCTATGGCAATCACAGGTCAGTTCCGTTTTATGGGAGAGTTTACGCAAGTATATGCAATTACTTTCGTATTTCAATCCGTATTGATCTGCCCGTTATGCATTTTGATGATAGGTATATATCGTCATACCTTTCCACCATTGAGAATGGTAGAGGTCGTTGGGGATCATGTGGATTCTTTGTCACGTAAGATCGCACAAAGACCGGATAAATATGTGGTCATAGAGTCTATGAAGTATGATGTTGGTGAACTAGTACTTCGTGAAACATTTAAGTTGTATGATGCTGTGCTGATCAATGATCTGCCGGCATGTGAAAAGAACAAGATATTAAAGATTTGTTTTGATTTAGATAAACGTGTGTATTTCACACCTAAGATCTCAGATATTTTAGTAAAGAGTTCAGATGAACTGAATTTGTTTGATACACCACTGTATTTCTGCCGCAATAGACGTATTCCTATCGTTCAGTTGGCAGTGAAACGGTTGTTTGATATTCTTTTGTCATTATTTGCTTTGGTAGTGCTTTCTCCATTGTTGTTGATAACTGCTTTGGCAATCAAGTTAGAAGATGGTGGAGATGTGTTCTTTACCCAAGATCGCTGTACGATCGATGGTCGTGTGTTTAAGATCTATAAGTTCCGTTCCATGATCATGGATGCTGAGAAAGATGGCAGACCTCATCCAGCAGGTGAAAAGGATGATCGTATTACAAAAGTGGGTCGTGTGATTCGTGCTTGCAGGATCGATGAGTTGCCACAGCTTATCAATATCGTAAAAGGAGATATGTCCATTGTTGGACCTAGACCTGAACGTGTAGAACATGTGGAAATGTATACCAAGGAGATCGCAGAGTTTCCTTTTAGAGAAAAGGTCAAGGGCGGTCTTACAGGTTATGCCCAGGTATATGGTAAGTACAATACTTCTGCATTGGATAAATTGAAACTAGACATGATCTATATTACAAATTATTCTATCCTGCTGGATATTCAGATCATATTTGAAACAGTAAAGATCTTATTTCAGAAGGAAAGTACAGAAGGTTTTTCTGAAGAACAACAGCAGAAGGTAGAAAATTTCGAGGAGAAGGACAAAGATGGAAAAGAAAGCTGAAATAACAGCTTCTATTGTCCTTTACCATAGTGATGAAATTATGGTAAAAAAGGCAATAGATAGTTACAAGCCTTCTTCCCAACGCTATTTATATATCGTAGATAACAGTGAAGAACGGACGGATACGTACCGTTCTTTGCCATTTACAGAGTATATCTTTAACGGGAAGAACGAAGGATATGGGGCAGCACACAATATTGCAATGAAAAAAGCAATAGAAATGGGTAGTCAGTATCATATCGTATTAAATCCAGATGTATCTTTTGAACCAAGTGTGATCGATACATTGAAGGAATATGCGGATACGCATGATGATGTGATATATCTTCTTCCAAAAGTGATATATCCAGATGGAACATTGCAATATCTTTGCAAGTTATTACCTACACCAGCGGATTTGATCTTTAGAAGATTCCTGCCTTCTTCATGGGTAAAGAAAACAAATGATAGATATTGCTTGAAAATGTCAGGATATGACAAGATCATGAATCCGCCATGTTTATCAGGATGTTTTATGTTTATACGCATGGATGCGGTAAAAGAACATGATCTGTTCTTTGATGAAAGATACTTTATGTATTGTGAGGACTTTGACTTGATGAGACGTATGCATAGATTTGGAAAGACAGTGTACTATCCATATGTGCATATCGTACATGATCATGCGAAAGCTTCATATAAGAGTAAGAAGATGTTACTGATCCATATGCACTCAGCAATCCAATATTTTAATAAGTTTGGATGGATCTTTGATAAAGAAAGACAAGAGATGAATCAAAAGATCTTAAACGAGATAGAGGAGGCAGGTAAATGATCTCTGTATGCATGGCTGCCTACAATGGTGAAAAATATATTAAAGAACAACTTCTTTCCATCTTGAAACAGTTGGGTCCAGAGGATGAGGTCATTGTTTCTGATGATGGCTCCAAGGATCGTACAAAAGAAGTTGTAGAGAGTATACAAGATCCGCGTATTCATTGGATCGTGAATGAAGGAGAACATGGTTATTCTCGTAATTTTGAAAATGCTATGAGACATTGTCATGGAGATCACATTTTTCTATCTGACCAGGATGATGTGTGGAAACTGCATAAAGTAGAAGTGATGATGAAGGCCTTGGAACATAAATCTTTTGCGGTACATGATACAGAAATGACAGATGAGAATCTGGTTACGTTTGATCCATCTCAATTTCATCGCTATCATGTAAAACCTGGATTTTGGCATACGTTTATTCGAAATCGCTATAACGGCTGTTGTATGGCTTTTACGAGAAAGTTTATGGAAGATGCTCTGCCTTTTCCGAAAGATCAAAACTTATGCCGGTATGACTACTGGCTTCCGTATATAGCAGAATTTCGTCATGATTGTGCTTTTGTAGAAGAGTCTTTGATCTACTATAGAAGACACGCAGGAACGGCTTTGAATGCGGGTGAAGGCAGTACACGTTCTATAAAAGAACGTATCGTGTCTAGATTGTATGGATTAAAGGAATTGTTGAAAAGACAAATGCATCATTGATCATGATGCGTTTGGAAAAGGAGAGGTACGCAATGTATAAGATCACAGATCTTTATGATTTGAATTACACTTTGGCAGATACATATCTGCACCAGTTTACATATCCCTGGGAAGCTTTAAAGGGTATTTCAAATATGATCATTTCTTTGGGAAATACATTAGACCCAGAAGAATATAAGGAAATATCCGAACATGTATGGGTACATAATACAGCAGAAATATTCTCTTCTGCATATCTAGGTGCCCCATGTATCATCGGTCCACATACAGAAGTGCGACACTGTGCTTTTATACGAGGATCTGCTTTAGTTGGAGCAGAGTGTGTGGTAGGTAATTCTGTGGAATTAAAGAATGTGATCCTTTTTGATCATGTACAGGTACCTCATTATAACTATGTAGGTGATTCTATTCTAGGCCATTATACCCATATGGGGGCTGGTTCTATTACTTCTAATGTAAAGAGTGATAAGGAACTTGTAACAGTGAATGATCATGGTACAAAGGTAGAAACAGGTTTGAAGAAGTTCGGGGCAATGATCGGTGATCATACTGAGGTGGGATGCAATGCTGTATTGAATCCGGGTACGGTACTTGGAAGAAATTGTACAGTGTATCCAACAAGCTGTGTAAGAGGTGTTGTCGAAGAAGGTTCTATTTGGAAGAAAGATGGTAATGTGGTGATAAAGAAATGAGAAGATATAGACAAGATGAAACAAAGGAATTGGCCGAGATCTTAAAAAACGATGGTGTTATCTCTGTACCGACAGATACTGTATTTGGCGTATGTGCAAGGATGAACAGCCTGCAGGCACAGGAAAATTTACGAGAGGTCAAGAATAGACCAGTAACAAAAGCATTCCCTGTTATGTGCAGTGACTTGGAACAGATCAAGACGATAGCTGTTACGGATGCACGGTCAGAACGCATCATCCAAACATTTATGCCTGGACCTTTAACAGTAATCTTAAAGAGAAGAGAGGATGTACCAGAGTTTGTGAACGGGGGACTCTCGACATTGGCGATTCGTTTAGCACCATCTGCAGCAGTAAAGAAACTGATTGAAGAAACAGGTAGTCCATTGTTTATGACCAGTGCGAATCAATCTGGTATGCCGGTATGTGAGTCCTTGGATGAAATTGAAAAACAATGTCCATTATTGGATGGCATGATGGAAGGAACGGTCAATTATGGAGAAGCCAGTACGATCGTAGACTGTACGGGAGAGGAACTCGTTATTGCAAGAAAAGGACCGCTGTCGTTAGAACAATTAAATGCGTTGTAAAAACTTCTTCGGAAGTTTTTTTTATGCTTGTATGAAGAAAAGCTGACACAAAAGATAAATTTTGTATTTACTTTTTCTTAATGTATTAAGAATGCGTTGTTTGTATATAAATAAAATGTTAAACTGCATGCGTTGATAAAAAAAGATAGAGGGAGGTTTGATTTTGGTAAAAAAAGCTGTTAAAACAACGTATAAAGTAATGCTTCATTTGGTGAACATTCTTGTTGCCATCTTCTTTATATTTGGTTTGTTATTCATGTTTGGAATATTCTGGTTGTTTAAAACTTTCCCGAATGTGAATCTGGATGAGTTGATCTTCCAGATCACAGCCCCGATAGAAGGTACAAACACAGAAATGATCAATGATTTTCTGTTGACGGCATTGTTGCCAGCAGCGGCAATCTTCCTTATTGGAATGTTCATTCTTCATTTCTTGAAAAAAGGAAAGAGAGTATGCAGAACTGTATTTACAGTTGCTTCAGCAGCAATGATTGCGTTCTCTTCTTCTATGGCTTGGAATCGCTTGGATGTAAAAGCGTATATGAAAGCGAATAGTTCTGAAAATGTAAAGTTTATCGAAGAGAATTATGTTGATCCAGTAAATGTGGATATTACTTTTCCTGAACAGAAGAGAAACTTATTGTTCATCTATTTAGAGTCTACAGAAATTACATTTGCATCAAAAGATGTAGGTGGTGCATTTGATGAAAATTTGATTCCAGAGATTACGCAGTTATCTCTGGAAAATGAAAATTTCTCTGGTGGACATACAGTTTTGAATGGTGCAAATGCTTTGTCCGGCTCAACATGGACGATTGGTTCCATGTTTTCATCTTCTTCTGGCTTACCGTTGAAAGTGGCATTGAGTGATCATAATGCTATGAGCACACAGACACAGTTCTTTGCAACGACCAAGACAATGGGGGATATTTTACTTGAAAATGGTTATTCCAATCATTTGCTAATAGGCAGCGATGCTAGTTTCGGTGGTCGTAAGCTTTACTATGAGACACATGGTGATTTTGATATCCAGGATCTATATACACAGCAGCAAGCACATAAACTTCCTTCAGATGATTACCAGGTTTGGTGGGGATATGAAGACTTATATCTTTACCAGTTTGCACAGGAAAAATTAACAGAGTTAGGGAATAGTGACCAGCCGTTCAATATGACAATGTTAACAGTAGATACGCACTTTGAGGATGGCTATAAGTGTGCATTATGCGGGAATGAACATCCAGACAATCAGTATGCGGATGTATATTCATGTGCAAGCAAACAATTGAGTGCATTTATTGAGTGGTGCAAACAACAGCCTTGGTATGCAAATACAACGATCGTGATCACAGGTGATCATCCAACAATGGATGGAGATTTCTGTAAAGATATTGATCCAGATTATCAAAGAAAAGTTGTTACGATGATTTTAAACTCTCCTACAGTAAATCAAATGCCGGAGAGCTATCGTGAATACTCCACTTTTGACTTGTTCCCAACAACACTTTCTGCCTTAGGTGTAGAGATTCCAGGAAATCGTTTAGGGCTTGGTACGGACTTGTACTCTGGTGCTGAAACATTAACGGAATTGTGTGGTGTTGAAGAAGAAAATAAGAAATTAATGGCAAATTCGGAGTTCATGAGGAAACGAGCAAACTTATCCGAACCAAATGAGTAAGAGATATACAAATGGCATGAAACGTTGATGTTCATGCCATTTTCAGTTTGCCTATGTTGTTTTTTCGTAAATCTGTGGTAAACTTCAGAATGCTTTTGAAAATGAGAAAGGTGGGACGAAAGTGGCAAAAAAGACTGTAGAAAAGACATATAAGATTGTCATGAAAGTATTAAATGGCCTTGTGTTGATATTCTTAATATTCGGCCTTGCAGCAACATTTGGGATGTATTGGTTGTTTAGACAGTTTCCAAATGTGAGAATGGATGAGTTGTTATATCAGATCTCAGCACCTATCAGAGGTACAAACATGGATCTGATCATTGATTTCTGTTTGACAGTACTTTTACCTGTAGTTGGTATCTTTGCAATATGTGCAATCATTCTGCATTACATGAAGACAAAGGGCAGACGTATCTGCAGAGCAGTATATATTGCAGTATCTGCTGCTTTGGTTGCATTCTCTTCTTCTGTTGTTTGGAACAGATTAGATGTAAACGCATATATGCTGGCAAACAGTGAAGAGAATAAAATGTTCATTGAAAACAATTATGTAGATCCAGCAGATAAGAAGATCTCTTTCCCGGAACAGAAGAGAAATTTGCTGTTTCTCTATTTGGAATCCATGGAAACAACATTTGCTTCTAAGGATGTAGGTGGTGCATTCGATGAAAACTTGATCCCGGAGATCACCCAGCTGGCACTGGAAAATGAAAATTTCTCCGGCGGTCATACAGTATTGAATGGACCTACAGCTTTGGCAGGTTCTACTTGGACTGTTGGTTCTATGTTCTCTTCTTCTTCTGGTCTTCCGTTGAAGATCTCCTTGTCTAATAGAAATTCTATGAACAAGCAGTCTCAGTTCTTTGAGACTACGGTTACTTTAGGGGATATCTTGGAAGATAATGGATATTCCAATACATTGTTAGTAGGTAGTGATGCGGAGTTCGGTGGTAGAAAGTTGTACTATGAAACACATGGTGACTACGAAATCATGGATTTGTATACACAGCGTGCAGCGCATAAGCTTCCTACAGATGACTATAAAGTATGGTGGGGATATGAAGATATGTATCTTTACCAGTTTGCACAAGAAAAGTTAACAGAACTTGGTCAACAGGATGAACCTTTCAACATGACGATGTTAACGGTAGATACACATAAAGAAAATGGTTATAAGTGTTCTTTGTGTGGAAATGAACATCCTGATAACCAGTATGCGGATGTATATTCCTGTGCAAGTAAACAGTTGATTCGTTTCATTGATTGGTGCAAAGAGCAGCCTTGGTATGAAAATACAACAATTGTGATCACTGGTGATCATCCAACAATGGATGTAGATTTCTGTAAGGATATCTCACATGATTACAATCGTAAGGTATATATGACGATCCTTAATTCTCCAACAGAGAATAAGGCACCTACACGTTATAGAGAATTCTCAACATTTGATACATTCCCTACAACGATTGCTGCATTAGGCGCAACTATTGAAGGTGAAAGATTGGGGCTTGGTACAAACTTGTATTCCGGCTTGGATACATTGACAGAACAGCTTGGTGTAAAAGAAGAGAATGCTAAGTTGATGGCAGATTCCAAGTTTATGGAAGAACGTGCAAATCTAGACGATCCTGACAATTAAGCAAAATAGGCGATCTTCGGATCGTCTTTTTGATTTGGTCATCTCTCGAGCAATGAAAATTGCATCACAGTCAATGTGGAAACTATAAAAAACAAGTGTAAGTTAAAAATTGTTTTTTTTTCGGGCATAGTGTTGCAAGCACCAAATTTTTGTGGGATTGATTAGAGGTTTATAAAACATGGATACGTATGTTGACATCATAAAGCGTAATTGATATAAACAAAGACAAACATAGGAGGATATAAAATGAGTTGGGAAGGTGTAAGATTAAAATATTATAAATACAAGAGAAAAATGTTTGCTAAGTATGATAATAAGAAAATAAAAGATAAAGAATTTACAATCATATCCAACAATTGCTGGGGAGGAATGATCTACGAAAGTTACGGATTGCAAAAACAAACACCCACAGTTGGTTTGTTTATTATGCCTGATGATTATATTAAGTTTTTAAGAAATCTAAGAGAATATGTGTCGCAAGAAATCGAATTTATAAATCCCAACGATTCCAAGTATAAAGATTTTCTAATTAATGACCCTAGGTTTGGACAATACCCAATTGGAAAGCTAAAAGATATTGAAATAATGTTTCTGCACTATAAAGATGAAAATGAAGCTAGAAATAAATGGAATAGAAGATGTAAGAGAATAAAATGGGATAAATTGTTAATTAAGTTAACTCGTCACTTGCACATGAAGGCTATGAATCATGATATTCATAGTCTTTTTT
>CAUWCC010000026.1:0-25499 GCA_963556805.1 uncultured Bulleidia sp.
ATAGCAAATATATTTATGAAACTTTACCCACCCTGGGTACAGAAGAGCCAAAAAAGGACAACAAAATCCGCTGTTTTCGTCGTGAAAAAACAAAAGCAGGAATCTGTGAATAATCACAAATCCCTGCAATTCTGTAACACTGAATTCCACAAAACGTATCAATAACATTGAAAACCACTGCTTCTGCAACAGTAATTTCAACTTTTCTTTTTTTGCTTTTCAAAGTGGAAATTAACTTTTCACTTCAGCCCTTACAATCTGCTTAAACTTTTGTCCTAAATTTGGGGGTCACTACAAAGTAAACAACTGATGGTGTTCTTTTTTTGCGTGTGTTACTTGCTGTATTTTTCTGCAATTTCTTGCATCTTATCAAACTGTTGTTCCATCTCTTCTACAAGGCGGAACTGTGTACGGGCACGGACAAGGTTATGTTCTGGATATGTTGTCTTAAAGTATGTATCACCTTGCAGGTAATCTGTTAGGAAACGCATACCGCATTCAAATGTCATAAGACGAGCACCCCATGGCAGGCTTTGTACTTCTGCATCAGAGAGAACATCTTTTGTTTCTTCCAAGTAGCCCTTTGTGTATGTTTCATATAAATCGATATCAAAGTGCATCTTATCGAGGTTTGGTTCATCTTCAGCAGCTGTAGCAGCCCCGAAACGGATGGAATCACCGAAGTCGTTAGCTGCAAGACCTGGCATGATCGTGTCTAGATCAATGATGCAGAGGCCTTTGCCTGTTTCTGCATCGAATAGGATGTTATTTAACTTTGTGTCATTGTGTGTGACGCGTAATGGCAAAGTATGTGCTTCCTGTTGGTCTACTAATACATGACAATCGTTTTTACGATCAAGTACAAACTGGATCTCTTTTTTGCATGTAGAAGCACGATTCATGATGTCACGTCTTAATGCAAGTTCAAATGCTTCAAATCTCTTAACTGTGTTATGGAAAGCAGGAATCGTTTCGTTGAGTGTATCGGCTGGGTAATCACCAAGCTGTTTCAGGAAATGCCCAAAGCTCTTACCGGATTGATAGAACTGTTCTTTGTTTTCTACCATCTGATAACAAACAGAGTTTGCAATATAGTGGTAGGAACGCCATGGCTGGCCGTCACAGTCTTCATAATAGGTATCACCTGTCTTTGTTTTGATGCATGATAATGTTTCACGATCTGGATTGCCGCCTTCTTTACGAATAACTTCTCTAAGGTATTCTGTTACACCAAAGATGTTTTCCATAACACCTGAAGGGTCTTTGAATACATTGTTGTTAACTCTTTGCAAGATATAAGCAAACTTATCACCATCTTCTGTCGGCATGTATACTGCGTATGTTTCGTTGATATGACCTTCACCAAATGGTTTGACATAGCTGCACTGGTTTCCAAAACCAAAAGCATAGAGAGCATCTTCTAATTGATGTGTGTGGACGCCATCGATCTTTCTTTTCTCAGGAAAGATGACTTCTCCTGCTTCGATCTTTCTTTTTTCATCAATGATACAGTTGGCTTTTACAACACTGCCAAGACCAATGTGGGCACCTCTACCAATACGACAGTCATGGTCTACGACAGCCCCACTGTTGATCAATACACCTTCTTCTACCACAGTATGTGTATTGACGACTGCATTTTGCATAATGAAGCTGCCTGCCTTGATCTCAGCACTAGGACTTACAACAGCAGAAGGGTGGATGATAGATGGAACATCATATCCAGCTTCTAGCAGCTTTTCTGTCCAATATGATCTCTGACCATTATCGCCAAGACCTGCTACAGCAGCGGGCCACTCTTCTAGAAAAGCTTTATAGTCACAGCATTTGCCGATAACATTTTTATTAGTGGACGCATCATCCAGGAAAGCTATTTTGTCATAACCAAGCTGAATTGCTGTCTCTTGAACCATGATGCCGAATTCCCCAGCACCAATAATTAATAGTGATTTCATATAACTTGATATCAGATTACTAATGTAACTCTGTTTCCTCCGCATGTATTATATAATAATAAATATTTAATATGATATTTGTTCAATAGAAAGGTTGGTTATGGAGCGGCAGTTCTATACATCGGGTGAGTTTGCCAAACGTGCACAGGTGACATTACGTACGATTCGTTATTATGATAAAGTGAATCTTTTACATCCAAGTAAAGTAACGGAATCAGGGGCACGTTTATACACAGATGCAGATCTTGCGAAACTTCAGCAGATCTTACTATATAAATACCTTGGTTTTTCTTTAGGTGAGATACGAGAAATGACTTTAGCAGCACAAGATCAGGAATATCTTGTGTCTTCACTACAGATCCAGAAGAAGTTAGTACAGGAAAGAATGCAGGAGTTGCGTCAGATGGTAGATGCCATCAACCAAATGACCGAACAAATTGAGCAGGATAAAGAAATAGACTGGAATCGTATGCTGCATTTGATACATATGTCAACGATGGAGAGAAGTTTGAAGACACAGTATATCAATGCTGCAAACATATCTGCTCGCATCAAACTTCATGAAGAATATTCTGTAAATCCTGAAGGATGGTTTCCTTGGATGATGGCTCAGAAACCTTTAGATGAAGGTGAAAATGTATTAGAAGTAGGAAGTGGGAATGGTGAGTTTTGGAAGTTGAACCAGGATAAGATTCCAAAATATTGTCATATCACAGTAACAGATCTTTCTGCTGGTATGATTCGTGATTCTAAAATGAAGATCAAAGATGATGATAGGTTTCAGTATACTGTGATGAATTGTGAGAAGTTGAAGTATCCAGATGCGAGTTTTGATCGTGTTTATGCCAATCACGTTTTGTTTTATTGTGATATAGATAAAACATTGGGTGAGATACAAAGAGTATTGAAAAATGGTGGGGTACTGATATGCAGCACATATGGGCGTGATCATATGAAGGAGATTACAGAATTAGTACAAGACTTCAACAAAGATATTGTTTTATCGGGACATCAGTTATATGAAAAATTTGGTTTGGAAAATGGAGAAACGATCTTACATAAATATTTTAAGCATGTGGAATGTCGGAAATATGAAGATGAAATTCAGATCGATACACCAGAACCGTTGATTTCTTATATTTTGTCATGTCATGGAAATCAAAATAGGGTTTTGATAGATAAGTATAAAGACTTTAAGGAATTTGTGGTAGATAGGGTCAAGGGTGGTTTTCATATAACAAAAGATGCAGGTATATTTATCTGCAATAAATAAAAATTAGTGACAAATTTGAAGAAACATTAAATAGTGCTTGAAGGTGACGTAACGTCACCTTTTAATATATAGTAGTAAACATGGAGGTACATGTATGAATATTATTGTTACTGGTGGTGCTGGTTTTATTGGTTCCAACTTTGTATTCTTGGAATTAGAAAAGCATCTGGAAGATCGTATTATTTGTGTAGACAGCCTGACATATGCAGGTAATTTGAAAACTTTGAAGGATGTCATGGATCGTCCTAACTTCCGTTTTGTTAAGTTGGATATCCGTGATAGAAAGGGTGTTTATAAGTTGTTTGAAGAAGAACATCCGGATATTGTAGTTAACTTTGCGGCTGAGTCTCATGTAGACCGTTCTATTGAAGATCCTACTATTTTCTTGGAAACAAATATCATTGGTACATCCGTATTGATGGATGCCTGCCGTAAGTATGGTATCAAGAGATATCATCAGGTATCTACTGATGAAGTATATGGTGATCTACCTCTGGATCGTCCTGATCTGTTCTTTACTGAGAACACACCATTGCACACAAGTTCTCCGTATTCTTCTTCTAAGGCTGCTGCTGACTTGTTGGTAAATGCATATCATAGAACATATGGGCTGCCAGTTACTATTTCTAGATGTTCTAATAACTATGGCCCTTATCAGTTTCCAGAGAAGTTGATTCCGTTGATGATCGCTAATGCTTTGGCTGATAAGAAACTGCCTGTATATGGTGAAGGTTTGAACGTTAGAGACTGGTTATATGTTGAGGATCATTGTAAGGCAATCGATCTTATCATTCGTGAAGGTAAGGTAGGCGAGGTCTACAACATTGGTGGTCATAATGAAATGAGAAACATTGATATCGTTAAGATCATCTTGGAGGAACTTGGTAAGCCGGAGAGTTTGATCGAACATGTAACAGATCGTAAGGGTCATGACCAAAGATATGCGATCGATCCTGCTAAAATTCATCATGATCTTGGCTGGTTACCGGAGACAATGTTCAAGGATGGCATTAAGAAGACGATTCGTTGGTACTTGGATAACCAGGAGTGGTGGAAGGATATCATCTCTGGTGATTACCAGAATTACTATGCAGAGATGTATGGAAAGAAAGAAGTGTTGAAATAATGAAGGTTCTTGTAACTGGTGTGAGTGGTCAGCTTGGTCATGATGTCATGAATGAGCTTCATGGCCGTGGTTATGAAGGTGTTGGTAGTGATATTGCCCTGGAATACACTGGTGTGCAGGATGGTACAGCTGTATGTACGATGCCGTATGTACAGTTGGACATTACAGATGAGAAAGCTGTACATGGTGTGATCGAAGAAATGCGTCCGGATGTTATCGTACATTGTGCTGCTTGGACTGCAGTTGATCTGGCTGAGGATGATGATAAGGTAGAGAAGGTTCGTGCTGTAAATGCATATGGTACGAAGTATATTGCAGAAGCTGCTAAGGTAGTAGATGCGAAGATGGTATATATCTCTACTGACTATGTGTTTGATGGACAGGGAATAGAACCTTGGGATCCAGATTGTAAGGATTACAAGCCATTGAATGTGTATGGTCAGACAAAGCTGGAAGGTGAATTGGCTGTTGCGGATACGTTAGAGAAGTACTTTATTGTACGTATTGCTTGGGTATTTGGTAAGAACGGCAAGAACTTTATTAAGACGATGTTGAAGGTCGGTAAGAATCATGATGAAGTAAGAGTTGTCAATGATCAGATCGGGACACCTACATATACACTTGATTTGGCGAGACTGCTTGTAGATATGTTGGAAACAGATAGGTATGGGTATTACCATGCGACAAATGAAGGCGGTTATATTTCTTGGTATGATTTCACAAAGGAAATTTATAAAGATGCTGGTTATACAACAAAGGTGACACCAGTTGCAACTGAGGAATATGGTTTGAGTAAGGCTGCTAGACCTTTCAACAGCAGATTAGATAAGTCTAAGTTGGTGCAGAATGGGTTTAAGCCACTGCCTTCTTGGCAAGATGCTTTGAAGCGTTATATTGATGAATTAGATATGGAGGCATTGTAAGATGGGGCAGATTCAGGTAGAGAAGAACGTTGGTGGTATTGAAGGTCTTTGCGTCATTACCCCAGCTGTTCATGGGGATCATAGAGGCTACTTCATGGAAACATATAACGAAAATGATATGAAGGAAGCTGGTTTAGATATCACTTTTGTACAAGACAATCAGTCTATGAGTACAAAAGGTGTTCTCAGGGGTCTTCACTTTCAGAAGCACTATCCGCAATGCAAGCTTGTTAGAGCAGTAAGAGGTTCTGTTTTTGATGTAGCAGTTGATTTGAGAGCAGATTCTAAAACGTATGGTAAGTGGTTTGGTGTGGAATTGACGGCTGAGAATAAGAAGCAGTTTTTGATTCCAGAAGGATTCGCACATGGTTTCCTTGTTCTTTCTGAGGAAGCAGAGTTTTGCTACAAAGTAAATGATTTCTACCATCCAAATGATGAAGGTGGTATGGCTTGGAATGACCCAGAGATCGGTATTGAATGGCCGCATTTGCAAGGTGAGTACAAGGGCAGTGCTTCTGGGGAAGGTTATACATTGGATGATGGTACACCGCTTAACTTGTCAGATAAAGATCAGAAGTGGGCTGGTTTAAAAGAGACATTTAAGTTCTAATGTTGGATTTATAGAGGGGAACGATTAAGTTCCTCTCTATTTTCTTTATGAGACAAGCTTCTTATGTGTATAATATAGAAATCCGGAGGAATGTATGCCAGCCAAGTTGAAGAAATATATTGTATGTCCATATTGCGGTTATCACTATAGTGCCAAGAAGAAAAGATGTCCATTTTGCGGTACGTATAGAGATCAAGAAGTTGATGATTTTGCTGAAGCAGATATTCAATATGTTATGGAACCAGCTAGAAGTCCTTGGAAGAAGATCATTCTAACAGTATTTTCTACAGTGCTGATTGCAGCTGTATTTACGGGTGTTGGCTTTGGATGCTATATGTTGTATGACAAATTGATGGAGTCAGTACCAAAGCAGGAAGAAACTGATAAAGAGGGTATGATTGGTTCGATCACAGTTATTGTCTCAGGAAATATTATAGAGAGAGATCAGCCTTCTATTACAGGTGATAATGTGGGTGATGCTTATTTTGGCAAGTCCTATAACGTATATGAAAAGGTAGAATCGGATGGGTATACGTGGTATAGGATCGATGATAATACTTGGGTACCGGATGATGGTACTTGGGTAAAGTTTTTTGCAAATGAGGAGAAATAATGGCAAAAGATAAGAAGTGTGAAGATGAGTTGAATCAGATATATGAAGAGCTGGAACATGGTACAACAAAGAAGACATGGAAGGAAAAAGTGTTGATCGGTGTTTTGTTTGTGGTATTGAGTGGTGTTCTTTTGTTTGCTGGAATCAAGGCAGTGGACTATTTTGGACCGAAGCCGATCGAGGCACCTTTGGATATCGTACCTAAGAAAACAGCACAGCCAGTGCAGCCATCTGATATTCCAGAAGGTGTTCAGGCTGTAGGTTAAGAGTGAGGTGTAACATGGATTATAACGAACCAGACAATAAGACTACGCAAATTCCTTCATTCTTAAGAGGAACAGAGTCTGCTAATTTGGTGAAAAAAACGGATAAACAGTTAGAAAAGCCGAAATTCGATCAGGTGGAAAAGCCGACTGTAGAGGAAGTTCCAGAAAAGAAGGTGCCAGCTGCGCCTAAGGCAAGTAAGAAAGTGAACAAAGAAAAATTGCCGAAAAGTGTTCGGGTGATGTGTTATATAGTTGCGGCAGTTTTTGTATTGTATGTAGGTGTGAATGTATTTTGGGCTGTAACTGGAGGACCAAAAGTAGCGGATCCTTCTACAAAGCCAGATGAGTCTGCTCAGGTAGAAGAAAGTACTGCTCCAACTTCCGTTCCTACTACTGTGCCGGTAGAAACCGTAGTGCCGCAAGTACAGCCGGAAGAAACTGATGTCTCTAGAACGGGTACGCTTATTGTTCTTGCAGAAACGATTACAAAGAGAACTGAACCTTCATTGAATGCGTCAGATGCTGGTGCAGTATATACTGGTGAGAAATATGCAGTGAGTGCTGTGCAGGAAGCTGATGGTTATACGTGGTATCAGATCGATGATGGAACATGGATTGCTAGTGATGGCAGTTGGGTAGAATATACAACAAATTAGGATAAGCCTGCATTTTGCGGGCTTTTTTGGTAAGGATAGATGCATCAAAGCTGCATACATTTACGAAAAAATATGATTATGAGATAATGGCAATGATTTTTGCTTTATGAACAGCAGATTGGGGGAAAGGAATGACAGTAGAAGGTTTGTTTTTTTGCATAGTACTATGTGTTGCAATGTGGATTGCTTTTTTTGTGTTTAGTTTAAAAAAAGCACGATCTTTTATTTCTAATAGTAATAAGAAGTATCCGTTATGGTTGTCTATCATTGTTGAGATGCTAAGTTCTATTGCATGTGTTATATCCGCAATGACAGTATATGATTCTATAACGAATCAACATCAATTAAATTTGTTAGCTGTCTTTTTGGCAGTGATAAGTCTTATTATTTTATCTTCACTTGTTATTTATCATACATTTAAATATAGAAAAAGAACGGAAATTATGTTTTTGACATATATGATACCGGTTGGGATCGTATATATGTTCTTGCTTTATCCAGATTTTATTCCGGATGAATTCTGCCATTTTATGAGAGCTTTTAAAACTTCTATGCTGGATCTATCTCCTAGTGGAACTGGTGCTGTATATGGAGAATATGTAAATCGTAGTATAGGAAATGTACATGATCTTTTAAAATCATTTTATTTTGGGGCAGATACGACACTTAATGTTAAATTCGATGCTGCATGTTCTTATAATTTCATTATTTATATAATTCCTGCATTAGGGTTATTCATCGGAAGGATATTGCATTTTTCGATATATATTTCATATTATCTTGGTAGGATCTTTAATTTTTCCCTCTTCTTGTTTTTCGGTTATGAAGCAATCAAGATCACTCCTAAGTTTAAATGGTTATTCTTTGTTTTCTATTTTAATCCTATGATGATCCAGCTGGGAATTTCTTATTCTTGCGATATATGGGTGAATAGCTTTTGCGTTTTAGCTGTTGCATATTTCTTTTACTTATATGAGAAAGATCAGATCGATGTAAGAGATATTTATGTAGTTATGGGAATGATTGCAGCAGTATTGATAGCTAAATATGTTTACTTCACTGTATTTGGTATTTATATCATTTTGATACCAAAGCTTCTACGTATGCCTCATAAAAATTGGCTGCACTTTGGAATAGGTGCGGCAGGGGCACTTTGCTTATTTTTTTTCTCGATGAAATATACGTCATTAGGTGGTCAAATTCCATCTATTGAAGACTATGTAGAAACAATGGGGGTAGATGCAGGTAAGCAGATTTCTTGGCTGCTTGAAAATCCATTCCGGATCATTCATATGTATGGATCTACGTTAATAAACATGATGCCATTTTATATTTCGTCTTTTGTAAGTGATCTTGGATGGCTAGAATTAAGTATCAATATGTTTTCTTTTTTTGGATTCTACATCTTATTGTTCACTACAATGTGCTTTGAAACAGAAAAGATGCATAGAGGGCAAAGAGTTTGGGTGATCATTGTAGGATTGCTATTATGTGCATTCATTGTCCTTGGATTATTTTTGAATTGGACACCTGTTGGGACAGTTGTCACACTAGGGGTACAGGGAAGATACTTTATTCCAGCGGCACTACTTTTATTGATCGGTATGTCGAATCAATTGTTGAAGAAGATACCGAATCAGGATTTGATTTGCATTGCGGCAGTGATAGCCATTCAGCTGCCTGTTATGATAGATTTGATGAACTTTGCAAATATTATCTAGATTTTGCAAGTTAGAAAAGGAAACAAACTATGAAAGTATTGATGATCATTCCTGCTTATAATGAACAAGACAGCATATTGAATACATATCGATCGATCTATGAGTATAACAAAAGCCATACTAATAAGAAGCTTGATGTTATTGTTATCAACGATGGATCTAAGGATAAAACAGAGGATATTTTGCAAGAAAATGGTATTCCTCATATACATTTGGTTCATAATTTAGGTATTGGTGGTGCTGTACAAACTGGTTATAAGTATGCATTTGAAAATGGATATGATATTGCGGTGCAATTTGATGGTGATGGACAGCATGATGTAAATTATGTCAGAAATATTTGTGAACCTATTGAAGAGGGAAGAGCAGATTTTGTGATCGGGTCTAGATTTGTAGAAGAGAAGGATGGAAATTTCCGGTCATCTGCCGCTAGAAGAATAGGGATAAAATTGATTTCATTTTTTATTAAATTAACAACAGGACATGTTGTGAAGGATACAACTTCAGGATTTCGTGCTGTCGGAAAAGAAGTTATTAAAGAATTCGCAAGGGAGTATCCGACGGAGTATCCTGAGCCGATCACGACCACAGTACTACTTCGCAAGGGATATAAAATGAAAGAAGTATCGGTGTTGATGCATGAAAGAGAAGCAGGTAATTCTTCTATCTCATCATTCAAATCAGCCTATTATATGATCAATGTGATAATGAATATTTTGCTTGTGAGAATGAGGAGGTATCCTAGATGAGTACGAAGATGAGTATTTCGTTAATTGGGGTTTCTTTGGGAATCGTGCTGGTTTTACTTTATTTATTGAAAAAAGATAAAATTCCAGTCAAGTATTCTATGGTCTGGTTTGTCGTTTCTCTAATTTTGCTATGCTGTGCTTTTTTGCCAGTTTGGATGGTGAACTTTACAGAGTTGGTAGGATTCAAGACGCCCTCTAATTTTGTAATAGGTGTTTTATTTATATTAGTCTTTGTAATTTGTATCGTATTAACATGTATCGTTTCTGGGCAGAATAAGAAGATTACTTTATTGGTGCAGGAACTCTCGATCTTGAAGAGTAAAGTAAATAAAGAGAATGAACAGAAATATGACGGAGGAGATAAAAATGAATAATTGCACAAAACCACTTGTTAGTGTTTGTATACCTGCATATTGCAATGAGGATTACATTGCAGAGACGATTCAGTGTATCTTGGATCAAACTTATGAAAATTTAGAGCTGGTGATCTGTGATGATCATTCTAAAGATAGGACAGTTGAGGTAGTACAGTCTTTTGATGATCCGCGTATTCATCTGTATATGAACGATAAGAATTTGGGTATGAGTGGAAACTGGAATAATTGCCTGAAGCATTGTAAAGGTGAGTTTATTAAACTGATCTGTGCAGATGATATGCTTGCAAAAGATGCATTGGAAAAAGAAGTACAAGCTTTGATCGATCATCCAACTGCTCTGTTAGCAGAAAGTGAGACGCAGTTTAGAGACTTAGAAGGAAATACAAAGGGGATCTATCATCGCTATTCTAAAGCTGGTTTGGTGGATGGTAAGAAGATTGCAAAGGCCTGTATCCTGCGAAAGAACTTATTTGGTGCGCCATTAAATAATACATTTAGAGCTAGTGTTTTGAAAAAAGTACCTGGCTTTGATACGGATTTTAAGTATATTTTGGATTATAACTTCTTCATGGACATTGCTTGTCTTGGAGATGTATTTGTGATTCATGAACCATTAAATTATTTCCGTTTGCGCAATGACTCTAATACTGGCAAGGTGCTGAGTACAGAACGTAAGGCTTATGTGGATGAGCATAAGATGTTATTGAATAAGCATAAGGAAGTATTGCATATTTCAAATCTTGAGTTTCAGTTGAGTGTTTTGATGAGAAAGATCTTGAATGCTGGTTCCTATGTTTATTTGAAGTTGTTTATTGGTAATAAGTAGATTATGAGTAATAGTGAGAATCAGGTAAAAAAAGATTATTTTTGGAATATGATGGGCAGCGGTATGGCTGCTGCTTTCTCTGTGCTGATCATTTGGATCGTGACAAGGATCACAGGTGAATATACGGGTGGTGTGTTTGCATTTGCATATACAGTTGCACAGCAATTGCAGACCGTTGGTCAGTACGAGGTACGAAATTTCCAGTCTACAGATATCAAGGAACAGTTTTCCTTTGATACATATTTGTCTTTTCGTATTATAACATGTGGCATTATGCTGTTTGGTGCTGCTATTTATGGAGTAGCTCATGAAGGACTGACGGTAAGTGCATTTATCATTTTCTTGGCATGCGTATTAAAGTTTTTTGATGCATTTGAAGATGTATTTCACGGTATGTTTCAACAGCATCGACATCTCTACATTGCTGGAAAAGCACTTTTTTATCGATTGTTGTTCACACTTGGAAGTTTTATAGTGACCTTGATCATCACAAAAAATTTAGTAGTATCGTGTATTATCAGTATTATCATTTCTACGATTGCATTGATTGCCCTGAACTTTCCACAGGCAAAGAAGTTTGTATCGATCCGACCTGCATTTCATTGGTCCAAGATCAAAGCACTTTGTATAACATGTTTACCACTATTCCTTGGATCTTTTATTCTTCTGTTTATTTACAATCTTCCAAGATACAGGATGGAAGCTTTTCTACCAAAGAATTATCAGACGTATTACACGATACTCTTCATGCCTGCTTCTGTTATCAATTTGTTCAGCGGATTTGCGTTTAAACCCATGTTGACAACGCTGGCAGTAAGCTGGAACGAGAAGAGAGAAGGTCAGTTTTTCAAGATGCTTTTTGGTGGCTTGGGGATGGTATTGATTTTTACGCTTGTTGTGACTTTATGTGGTTATTTCCTGGGAATTCCAGTACTATCGTGGTTTTACGGCGTGCAGTTGACAGAGTACAAGACCGCATTGCTGTTTTTCTTGATTGGTGGTGGATTTAGTGCAGCAAATATTATTTTGTACTATGGTCTTACTGTTATGAGAAAACAGAAGTTGGTCTTATTGGGATATATTTTGACAGTGCTATGTGCCATTCCGGTATCAGGCCCTATGATCCAGCAATGGGGTATGACAGGTGCAGCGGTGCTATATATGGGATTGATGTTGTTATTGTGTTTGATCTTTGGAACGATGATTGCAATAAGCACGGTTGTAATGAAAAGGAAAGATAGTTGATTTTAACGGTTGTTTTTTAGACTGTTTACTGTTTGTGTATTGTTTTTGCTAAAAGAGATTAAAATCTATTAGTATGTTTAAAACTTAGCGTTAAAATAATAAATGTTGTGATGGAGTTTTTATGGAATCAAAGAAAAGAATATTACTTTTAGTAAATGCAGTAGCTGGTACGAAGAATGCCGTGACAAATTTGTTTGCAATGGTAGAAGAACTCACAAAGAGAAATTGCCTTGTAACAGTATATCCCGTAGTACCAGAACGTGGTTTGATGTCAGAAGATATCATCAACTTTTATCATGCGGGCGACTATGATGTGATAGCTTGTTGTGGTGGTGATGGTACTTTAAATCATTTGATCAATACATTGATGAAGAATAATATTCAGTGCCCAATTGGGTATATTCCAACAGGAAGTACAAATGATTTTTCTAGAAGTATGAATCAGGGTAAATCTTTGACATTAGAAGAACAGTGTGCAGCAATTGCTAATGGCAATACATTGGCATATGACATCGGTAAAGTAAATGATGCATATTTTAATTACATTACAGCTTTTGGTGCTTTTACAAAAGTGAGTTATAGTACGCCTCAGAAATTGAAGAATGTGCTTGGATATGGAGCATATATGGTCAATTTGATTGGTAATTTATCTGAAGTCATTACATATCGAAGGCATGTGAGATATGAATATGATGGCGGCAGTGGTGAAGGCGATTTTGTTTTTGGCGCTGTATGTAATACCACAAGTGTGGCTGGAGTAGAGTCTCCTTTGGTGAAGCATTCTTCATTATCTGATGGTTTGTTTGAGGTCATTATGATCAGTGCACCGAATAATATCAGTGAGTTTAATAGAATCTTACAGAAGATGTCCACAGGAGATACAGATGATAAACTTTTGATTAAGTTTACAACAAATAGGGTGGTATTCCATTTTGATAAAGAATTGAACTGGACATTAGATGGAGAAGAGTATTCTACAGGTACAGATGTTGTCATAGAGAACTGTAAACAAACAATGAAATTGTGTGTCGAATAGTATGGGAACGTTTACATTACAATTTGTAATTTTGCTAAGTTAGAATTATTGATAGAACTATATTATAATACCTTAGTCTTTTGACTTAGTTATGGTGGAATTATGTTAAATTTATCTAGATATACGTTGTATATACAAGCAATTTTCGATGTTTTGGCATTTGTTTGTGGTTTCTTTGTGGCACAGTTATTTAAACTTTGGACAGAGAATTGGTTTCCATATGCAATTCAAGCACAATCTTTTGAAATCTATAGTAGTATATTACTTCTTTCTTTAATTATTTATACTTTGATCTATTTATTTGTTTTAACGAAGCATGATATTCTGACAAGAAATCTTAAGGATACGGTGATTTCTTCTGTGAAGACTGTTGGTATTACAATGGCAGCTGTTGTCGTGTATTTGTTCTTTACGAAGACTAGTGCGTTATTTTCCCGAATTTTCTTGTTTAGTTATATTATTTTTTCTCTTCTCTTTATGATCGTGTTTAGAATGCTGATGCATTCCTTTTTGCTACCATATTTTCAACACAGTAAGAATGCGGAACAGGTTGTTATTTTAGGCCCTAGAAAGAATATTGAGAAGACGTTAAAGAAGATCCAGGCTTCTACAGACTGGCGTATTACAATTTGCTCCGCCTTTGTTACTGATGAAAATGAAGTGGAATCGGATACATATATTGATGGTATTCCTGTCTTGTCCGGCAGGGATGATCTGTTGATGAATATGCAGAAAGCAGCTGCAGATTCTGTTTTGTTTACGGTAGATAGTATTGATCATGATATTTTGCAATTGATCCGTAATTGCAGTGCATTGGGTAAGGTCGTACATTTAAGTCTAAAAGAATATGATGCTTTGCAGGATATGGACCGCATGGTTGATGAAATAGGTGGATGTCCGGTTATTTCTTATCTGCCAAACATATCGATTTCAAAACGTTTAGAGTTTATCAAGAGATTCTTTGATTATCTTGTATCTATCTTAGTTATGCCGATATTTATGATGTTCTATCTTATTACAGCTGTTGTAGATCATTTTACATCTAGAGGACCTGTGATCGTGAAGTATGCACGTGTAGGTAAGAACGGCAGACGATTTTATCGTAAGAAGTTTAGGGTGTTAAGAATGGATGCAGATGAGCGTGTAAAGGCTGGTTTATCACCTTATACGACATGGGGTAAATTCTTGATTAAGACACATTTAGAGGGACTTCCGTCTATCGTAAATGTGTTGTATGGTGATATGTCTATGTGTGGACCATATGCACCATCTTTGGCAGAATATTTAACTTATTCTCTTGAGCAGAGAAAGAATCTTCGTATTAAACCCGGTATTATTGGAGAGTGGACAAGTCATAGCAAGAAAGAAACGATCATGAAAATGGAAGACTGCTATGCACATGATTGGTCTATCTTCAAAGATATCAAGATCTATTTCATGACAGCATGGCGTTATGCTACGTTGCAGTCTCGTCATCATGCGAATCTGCTGGATGAAGAGAAGACTCTAATTGCACAGTATATTTCAGATCATCAACCGCTTCAGTACGATCATAGTAAGTATTTACATGAGTTGACTTTTAGCGAGAAGGTATATCTTATGATCAAGCGTTTGATCGATATTGTGTTGTCTTTGACAGGTATCATAGTCTTGTCACCAGTTTTGTTGATCGTTGCAATTGCAGTTATGGCAGATGACTTTGGTTCTCCAATATACCAGCATGAAAGAATTGGTAAAGATGGTAAGAAGATCTATATTTACAAATTCCGTTCTATGCGAGTTGATGCAGGTGATTTGAAGAGATTGTTGACACCTGAACAGTTGGAACAGTATAAAAGAGAATTTAAGATCGATAACGATCCGCGTATCACGGCTGTAGGTAATTTCATTCGTAAAACATCTTTAGATGAGCTTCCTCAGTTGTTTAATATCCTTGGTGGTTCTTTGTCTATTGTTGGACCAAGACCGATCGTAGAGGCAGAAACAAAGATCTATGGTGATGACATTGCTAAGTTGTTATCTGTAACACCTGGTTTGACGGGCTATTGGCAGGCATATGCTAGAAATAACGCAACATATGAAACAGGCGAAAGACAGCAGATGGAAATGTACTATGTAGATCATCATAGTTTATGGCTGGATATCAAGATCTTTTTCCATACCTTTATTTCTGTTATAAAGAAGGAGGGAGCAAAATGACAAAGCGTATTAAATTAATGATTGCGTGTCATAAGAAGGTTGATGTTCCTCATGACCCACTGTATCTGCCAGTACAGGTAGGTGCAGTTGGGAAAGACAGCATAGGGTTTCAGCGTGATGATGAAGGAGAAAACATCTCTTCTAAAAATCCGTTGTATTGTGAATTGACAGGTATGTACTGGTGCTGGAAAAATTTGGATGTTGATTACATTGGACTTGTACACTATAGACGTTATTTTACGATGAAGAAATCACATGATCAGGAACATCCTCTAGATCATGTTTTGACCATGTCACAGGCAGAACAATTGCTAGATCAATATAAAGTCATTGTCCCAAAGAAGAGAAGATACTATATCTATACGATCTATGATCACTATTCCAGTACTTTTACAAATGAACATTTGGATCTTACAAAGCAAATTTTAGAAAATAAATATCCGGAATATATCCCTTCATGGGATAAGGTTATGAAATCACGTTCTGCTTATATCTTTAATATGTATATCATGTCAAAAGAGATGAATGATTCATATTGTACATGGTTGTTTGATATACTTGGAGAATTGACAAAGAAGGTAGATGTTTCCAAAATGACTGCTTTTGAAAAGCGGTATGCTGGTCGTGTATCGGAAAGACTGTTTAATGTATGGTTGACACGTCAGCTTGAAACAGGTGAATTGAAAAAGAGTGATATTCACGAGGTTCCGTATATGTATATTGGAAAAGTGGATTGGGCGAAAAAGATCAGTGGGTTCCTGCAGGCTAAGTTTTGTGGGAAAAAGTATGATAAGAGTTTCTAAGGAGAAAGGTATGTACGATTATTTAGTTGTTGGTGCAGGTCTTTACGGTGCTGTATTTGCACATGAAGCAAAGAAACATGGAAAGAGTGTGCTTGTCATTGATAAAAGAGATCATATTGCAGGTAACGTTTATACAAAAGATGTAGAAGGTATTCATGTCCATGAGTATGGTGCGCATATTTTTCATACAAACAATGAAGAAGTATGGAAGTATGTGAATCAGTTTGCTGTATTCAACCGTTTTACAAATAGTCCTGTAGCAAATTACAAGGGGGAATTGTTCTCTTTACCTTTTAATATGTACACATTTAACAAGATGTGGGGTGTTGTTACGCCACAGGAAGCACATGCAAAAATCGAAGAACAAAAGAAGGCTGCAGGTATTACAGATCCAAAGAATTTGGAAGAACAAGCAATTTCTTTGGTCGGTACGGATATCTATGAAAAGTTGATCAAGGGATATACAGAGAAGCAGTGGGGTAGAGATTGTAAGGATCTGCCTGCGTTTATTATCAAGCGTCTGCCAGTTCGTCTTATTTTTGATAACAACTATTTCAATGCTTTATATCAAGGTATTCCAGTAGGCGGATATACAAAGATGGTAGCTAATATGTTGGAAGGCATTGAAGTACGTTTGAACGAAGATTACTTTGCTAAGAAGACGGAGTATGATGCTATGGCAGAGAAGGTCGTTTATACTGGTGCAATCGATGCTTACTTTGACTACAAGCTTGGTAATTTAGAATATCGTTCTGTTCGTTTTGAAACAGAGGTATTGGATACACCTAACTTCCAGGGTAATGCGGCTGTAAACTATACAGATCGTGAAACACCTTGGACACGTATCATTGAGCATAAGTGGTTTGAGTTTGGTAAGGATGAGAATGGTAACGATCTTCCAAAGACTGTTATTTCTAGAGAGTATAGTTCTGAATGGAAACCGGGTGAGGAACCATATTATCCAGTTAATGATGAAAAGAATGGAGCGTTGTATCAGGAATATCGTAAGTTGGCTGAGAAAGAAGAAAAAGTTATCTTCGGTGGCAGACTTGGTGAATATAAGTACTATGATATGGATGCAGTAATTGCAGCAGTGTTGCATTGTGCAAAGTGTGAATTGCAATAAATAGTATTAGAAGAACGAGGGAATAACTTTCGTTCTTTTTGTATGGTTTGCATTTAGATATGAGTATAGGTAACATATTGACTATTAGAGAGAGGTTAAAAATGAAAAAACTCATAGAGCAGCTTGTGAAATTTGGTTTGGTTGGTGTGCTGTGTACGATCATCGATTTTGGTGTATATACAGTATGTAATTTGATCGGTATTCCATATTTGATCTCTGGCTTCGCTGGTTTTACGATCTCAGTTATTGTGAACTATGTCTTGAGTATGAAATACGTATTTGAACGCAGAGATGATATGTCCAAACAAAGAGAATTTGTGATCTTTGTGATCTTGAGTATTGTTGGATTAGTGTTGAATGAGATCCTTCTTTATATTGGTATTGATGGTATTTATATGCATAATGCACAGCTTCAGACATTATTCAGTGAAACAGCAGCACAGCTTTTAGTGAAATTAGGGGCTACAGCTATTGTTATGATCTACAATTTTGTTTCCAGAAAGATCCTATTAGAGAAGAAGAGTTCTTAAAAAACGGTAATACTGTGTGATTTTAGTGTTTCTAATTGTAATATGTTTTGAAATAGAAATATAATAAAGTGCTTTTGTGTTGTAATGGAGGTATGTACATGGCAAGTAAAGATATGAAGATGAAGAAAAATAAACAAATGATCAATGGTACCTTGCTTGTTCTTCTTGTAACAATGATTGTTGTTATGTGCATGTCTTTGTTTAATATATATAAAGTTAGAACAGCGGTTGATGGTTCTTCACATACTGTAGATCGTGATCAGATCTCAAATAAGTATATTAATGATTACTATTCAATTGGTAATAATGCTACAGATATCAATAAAGAGTATTTCCTAGATCTGAATCAGGCAATTGAAGCAAAGGATAACAAAAAGATTGCGGAGGATATCGTAAAGTGCTTTGTTACTGAATATTATACTTGGAGTAATAAAGACGGTAATTATGATGTAGGAGGTACGCAGTATATCTATACGGATCGTAAGGCCGATTTTGTTTCTTATTCTAGAGATAATTTCTATAGTAATATGGATGAGTATTTGATGAATAATACGCATTCTACGTTGATGGAAGTTTCAAAAGTTAGTATTGATTCTACTAGCGAAGGTCAGTTTAGCGTGATGAATGCTGCAGGAGAGTCAGTGAATTATCCATCATATGATGTGACAGCTTCATGGGAATACAAAGCTAGTTCAAGTGTGGATACGAATGTATTACAGAAACATGCTGTTTTCCATGTGATTGACCATGATGGCAGGATGGAAATTGCGGGTATTGAATAAAGGAGAATGCAGAGATGAAAAGTAAAAAAAATGAAGTCACAGATGAGAATCTCTCGTCCCTTAAAAAGAAGAAAAGATCAGTAAATGTTTCTTGGCGGATCGTTTTAGCTTTTGCCACAATCCTTTTGAATGTGCTGCTTACATTTGTATTATTCTATGTAACAAAGTTTTCTTCATTGAGCAAGGATATGTTTGTTTTATTGAATGTTGCAGCGGTCGTTGTTTTATTAGTGATCGATGTCATCGTTTTTATGATCGTGCGGTTTGGCAATAAAGCATTAACTGTCATCATGTCTGTTTTCTTATGCATTACGCTGTTAGGCGGTTCTTATGCATGTTATGCATTGAGTCGTGTAGAGAAAACAATGAATAATATTACATCTACAGAGTATACAGTCAGCGTGTCTACTTCTTTAGTAAAGTATGATAAGACCTCAGGTGATCCAATCATGGATAAGAATGACCTCAGCAACAAAAAAGTTGGTTTTGCAATAGGGACAGATACGGCGCAAGTTGGTCAGGATTATTTGAAAGAATCTAATATTGATCCTGAGTATAAAGAATATACTGACTACTTTAGCTTGTTCAAGGGGCTTATTTCAGAAGAGATCGATTGTGCAGTATTGCCTGGAAACTATATAACTTTGATGAATAGTGATGAATCATTAGCTACATATACAGGTGATACCAGTGTATTGGAGACATTCACAAAGGATGTTACGGCGACAAATAATCCTGGGTCAAATAAAGATTTGACAAAAGAACCTTTTACAGTTCTTGTTACAGGTGAAAATGAAGGCTTAGCAGATACGATCATTTTGGTTTCTGTAAATCCTATTAGTATGGATATAACAATGACTTCTATTGCCCGTGACTCATATGTTCCAATCACCTGCTATGGTGGGGGAAGCAGTAAGATTAATGCAGCACATGCTGTAAGTGAAGCATGTATTGTTGACACTGTATCACAGTTGACAGGTGTAACGATCGATTATACGGTCGAGTTTAACTTTGCGTCTGTAATAGAGGTGGTAGATGCTGTTGGTGGTGTTGATGTTTTGAATGATACACCATTCTATGGTCAGTGCTGGAATATAGAAACAGATTCTTTGGAAGTTCTTCCTATTCCATATAGTGAGGATGGTTCTAAAGTTCATATGAATGGGCAGCAAGCACTTGGCTTTGTTCGTGAAAGACATGCATTCCCTGATGGAGATTTTGCTAGACAGCGTCATCAGCAGGCTGTTATCCAAGATTTGATCTCTAAGGTACTATCCACAAAGGATCCGAATACATATCTTAATATCTTGGAAGCTGCTGGGGCTAATATAAAAACAAATTTTACAACAGAGCAGATGATCCAGTTTATCAGCTATGCCATGAGGAAAGCAGATCGTTACTATGATCCATTTAATTTGGCAGGTGTCTTCAATATTACAAGTAATCGTATTACGGGTTATTCTTCTACAATGTGGGATAGCAGTCTTGGAATGAATCTTTATACATATCTTCTCTATGATGGAGCGATTAGTGATGCATATAAGACGATTGAGGATAATTTAAATATTTCAAGTTCTCCATCTGTGCCAGGTAATGTATCATGGTCTGCCTCAGAAGCATATAAACGCCCGCAAACGATTGCTGATTATTATGATGAAGCAACGCAATCACCTAGTACTGGGTCATCTAATTATGGGTATGAAGAACAATATGTTCCTTCTGAACCAGAAGTAAATGTACCAAGTGAACCAGTGCCTGCTCCAGAGGCTTCTGTTCCTGAAGAACCTGTTGTTCCGGAACAAACTCCAGTAGAACCGCAGCAGTCTACTGATCCTGGACAGACCAATCCGAATGAGCAGGAAGATCCCGCTCCGCAGCCTCCGGTTCCAGAACAGAATGTGCCACCAGAAGTTCCTCAGCCTCCGGCAGTACCGGAAGGGCAAGGGAATGAGCAACGGTAGTAATGAGAATTAGAGTAAGGATGGATATCCTTACTCTATTTGTGCGTTAGAGAGGTATATATATGAATTGGATATCAACGTTTATATTTTTGCTTTTAGCAACATTTGTAAATATTTTACTTGGTGATTTTGTTTTAACTTTTGTGAATTTTAAGAAGAACTGGTCACGTAGATTTATTGCAGGATATTTTTCTGTGTTCTTACTAGGCTTTTTGGTTGGCTGTCCTTTAACATTTATGCATGTATCATGGAATGTATATTTTGCTGTCCAGAGTGTTGTTTTTGGAGCTGTGACAGTAGGAGTGTTATTTCATTATCGTAAAGTTGTATTTTGCAAGCAGACATATAAGCAGCTATTCACAAAAGGAAAAGTAATATCTTTTGTGAAAGAGAATTGGTTTTTGGGCGTAATTGTTGCAGTGTTGATGTTTTTTTCCATATCTAACAATATGCCGATCTATAAAGACGGATATGACGATGTCATGTACATTGGAAAGATGGTTAATTTAATTGGAGCACCAGCTATTGGGGTGGAAGACCCCTATCATGGTAGTGTTGTGGCAGGGGGAATCGGCGGCTATAAGCTGTTCAATACTTTTGAGCTTGTATATAGTTACTTCTCTGTTCTATTCCATATTCAAATTATCTTCTTCTGCCGCATTACGATGAACTTGTTGAACTATATTTTGTTTGTGGTTATCTACAAAGAATGTGCGGCACTATTTGTGAAGCGCTCTTATGCACAGTACGCTTTGATCTTGTTTATTGCTTTAGCGATTAGTGCTGGGTATTTAACAAAGCATTTTGGGTTGTACTCGTATGATTTGTGGCGGTTTCAGACAGCGATGTTCTATGGAGGGACGATTGCAAAAAACAATACGATTCCATGTTTGTTGATATTTGGACACGAGTTGTGGAAAAAGATTGATTGGAAGAGGATATTGGTATTTATTGGATTCAGTATTTCTATGATTTCACTGTCTTCTATTTATGTTATTGAAGCAGGTTTTGTCATCGTATCCGCTGCAATCGTTTATTGTATTTATCAGGCAGTAAAGGCTTGGAAAGCACATGATCATAAGAAGGTATTGATGGCACTTTTAGGACTAAGCATAATTGCGTGTGTCTTGTTATTGACGAAGAAAATCGATAACTATCCATCTATTACAAAATGGTCTCAGTTTGATAAAGATTATTTGAACCTGGAGATTCCATTCTATAACAAAGGAACATATTTATTCCGTTTTGGATATCTCATTTTTGCATGTTTTATCATCTTTGCAAAAGATATGAAACAGAAGATGTTGGCTTGTGTTTCGATGCTTAGTTATCTGTTCGTAAGGTTTATGTATTTCTTTGAATTTGCATTATTATTGGGCGGATACAAGCATTTTGCGGTATGTCGTTACATGGCTTCCATTCAATATATCCTTGTACTTGTATGCGGTATATTCTTGGTGTGGATCTGCAGTAATATCAAAAAAGCCGGTATTATACTAGGCGGTATATGTGCTGTGTTTACGGGAACGGTTCTTGGATATGTAAATACACATTTATCAGATATAGTTGCCATTCATGATCGTGCAGATGGGGTATGTGAGCTTGGTTATGATTTTTCTAGACCGTTTGATTTCAATACTGCTATGACTCCAGATATTACATTTAAGTTTGGTGATTACTTTAATTCTTTACCTTATGGAAACTATAGATTTTTTGCTGGATATACATTTCCATATCAGGGCAAACAAGTTTTACCAGACATTTTGTATATTAGTTCTAATCGCATAGAAAATTGTTTTGTGTATGGAATGTACAATGGAATGGTCGAAGAACAGGGACAGATTTTACATGCATTCTGCTATGGGCAATATGAAGATTTTGAGCATGTATTACAGCTTTTAAAAGATTGTGATATTGATTACTACATGGTATATGCTGAAAGTTCTAAACAGAAATTGGAAGACTATGGTTATTCTGTCGTTTTAGGAAATGAACCAGGTGAAGAACCGTATTATTTATTTAAGTTGCAATGAGGTGAATATATGGGACATGTAAATATAAAGGCTAGAATGGAGCTTTTGCAAAAAGCATTTCGTAAATGGGCAGTAGATTATCACTTTGTTATTCCACCTGCAATTTTAAAGCAGTATGCGCATAAGTTCTTTCATGAAAGCTCTAATATATCTAAATATTCGGTAAGGTATTTTGATCCTAATGTTGCTGAACAATATAATCAGTGGCTTTCTTTACAGACATATGAAGAAGGAAATTCTTATATGGATCAAATTGCGTTTGTTGGCATTGGGAATGTAAATTTAGATGGTATTAAGGTATATAGTGTAGATGAACTTGATGAGATCAAACAAGAATATATTTGTCTAGTAGGAGAAGGTGTAAGTTTCTATCCTGCTATGAAGAATTACATCGGGAAGTGTAAAGATTTTGATTTGTTGTATTTTGATAATGACAATATAAGAAATGGGGTCAGGTGCGAACCATGCTTAAAACCAGATCTATCGTATAATACACTGCGTGGGTTCAATTATATCGGTAATTGCTGGGTGGTACGTAAGAATTTAGTTGTGGATTTTTTGAAGCAAGGAATGAGTATGTATCGCATCTTGCTGGAATTAAGTGACATGCCGATCCAAGTGGGTCATATTCAAAAAATTTTGTATTGTGATCAAGCAGATCCAATCTGTGGTAAAAAGGATCTGGAAGCATATTTTGCGGCACATCATAAAGAGGTAGATATCAAAGTGAGAACAGATGGTATCAGTTGTGAAGTTTGGTACCATACAGATACACCACTTATTTCTATAGTGATACCTACAAAAGATGGTATTGATGTGTTGAAAACTTGTATTGATTCTATTTACGAGAAGACTACATATCCTAATTTTGAAATCATTATCGCCGAGAATGGAAGTGAGAAAGAAGATTCTTTAGCATATTTTGAAAAGTTGGAAGTAGAACATGATAACCTACATGTTTTTCGGATAGAATGTCCGTTTAATTTTTCTTATATCAATAATCAAGCTGTCAAGCATGCACAGGGTGAATATATCTTAATGTTGAATAATGATACATCTGTTATTACACCTGATTGGTTAGAAAAGATGGTTTCGTATTGTTCACAGTCAAATGTAGGAAGTGTTGGTGCTTTATTATGGTATCCGGATGATACGATCCAGCATGGCGGTGTTATTATCGGTAAGGGCGGTGCAGCTGCTCATCGTTATTATCGATGCCCTCATGATCAGAAGGGATATATGCATACATTGGATATTCCAAATGATGTGAGCTGCTGTACAGCTGCGTGTTTGATGGTAAAAAGAACATGTTGGGAAGAACTTGGTGGTATGAATGAAGAATTAACAGTTCAGTTTAATGATGTTGATCTGGAATTACGTATATTAAAAGCTGGATTCTATAACGTGTTTATACCTGAAGTGGAATTGTACCACTATGAATCAAAGTCTAGAGGAATTGATAAAGAGAAGAAGGCAGTGGAACGTTATGTTCGTGAAGTAGAGTACGCGAAACGAGAGTGGGCAGACGAGATTAAGCATGATCCGTTTTATAATGATAACTTTGATAAAAATTATGATTATCAATTGATCGTCGGATCAGGAAGTAACTAGGTAGTGAATGTGATAAAATGACAATATATAAAGGAGAAATCAAATGAAAGGTATTATTTTGGCTGGAGGAAGCGGTACACGTCTTTACCCATTGACTCGTGTAACAAGTAAGCAGTTATTGCCGGTATATGATAAACCGATGATTTTTTATCCACTCAGCACATTGATGTTAGCTGGGATCCGAGATATTTTGATTATTTCTACCCCGCATGATCTGCCAAACTTTGAACAGCTGCTTGGAGATGGTTCTCAGTTTGGTGTTCATTTCTCATATAAAGTGCAGGAAGTTCCAGATGGCTTGGCTCGTGCATTTACATTAGGTGAGGAGTTTATTGGAGATGATTGTGCAGCATTGGTTCTGGGAGATAATATCTTCTATGGAAATCATTTTGGCAATATGCTGCGTGATGCGGTAAAAAATGCGGAAGAGAATCATCGTGCAACGATATTTGGTAAGTATGTGAATGATCCGGAAAGATTTGGTATTGCTGAGTTTGATGAGCAAGGAAAAGTTTTGTCGTTGGAAGAGAAGCCTAAGAATCCTAAGTCTAATTATGCAGTAGTAGGTTTGTATTTCTATGATAATCGTGTTGTACAGTATGCAAAAGAATTGGAACCGAGTGCTCGTGGTGAATATGAGATCACGGATCTGAATAAGAAGTTTTTATCCGATGGGGATCTGGATCTGCAGATTTTGGGCAGAGGTTTTTCTTGGGTAGATACAGGTACAGTTGAATCTATGGCAGAAGCAACGAATTATGTTCGTTCCATTGAACATATTCAGGGAATTCGTATTTCTGTTCCAGAAGAAATTGCATATTATAATCGCTGGATCGATGAGGAACAGGTTTTGAAGATGGCAGATGAGTATGGTAAGAGTCCGTATGGAGAGTACTTACGCAGCATCATTGCTGGTAATGTGCAAGACCCGATTACAAAGGCTTCCAAAAGATAAAAACGGATAGCAAAGAAATATTGTATTTTTAGCAATTATAGATAACTATACTATAATTGCTTTTTTTGATTCCCGAATTTACAATCTAAATGCAACGCATCTCAAAAATAGAAAATGACTCAT
>CAUWCC010000027.1:0-24941 GCA_963556805.1 uncultured Bulleidia sp.
GCTACCTTAACCCACCGTCTAAAGCCAGTGGGATTGCGGTAGCCTTATTTCAAATGCAAATATATATCTGCTTAAGCTTTATTCTCCAATGACAAAAAGAACTGAAGCAAAATCGCTTCAGTTCTTTTTGTTTTTTACTTGTGGAGATTATCACTCATTTTTGACAGCATCTTCTCATCATATCCATAAGAATATTCTGCCTCACCACCAGCTACTACATCATCCGGCAATTTCTGAGCAGTCAATGCTGCAAGTTCTGCATTACGTTCTTCACGAGCCTGCTTCAACTGAGCAGCACGTGTTTCGATACGACGAGTTGTCTCACGATCGAACGGACGCCCAGTACCTGCTGGGATCAACTTACCGATGATAACATTTTCCTTCAAGCCTTCCAAATGGTCGACCTTACCCTTTACAGCAGCATCTGTCAGGACACGAGTTGTCTCCTGGAAGGATGCAGCAGAGAGGAAGGAGTCAGTTTCAACAGCAGACTTAGAAATACCCAAAAGGATCGGACTGAACTTAGCCGGTGTCTTACCCTCATCAAGCAAGTTCTCGTTAATGGCATTCATATTAGCCAAAGACAATGTCTGACCTGCGGACAAACCAGAATCGTTGCCTTCCAATACGATTACCTTCTTGAGCATCTGCTTGATCATGACTTCCAAGTGCTTATCGGAAATATCGATGGACTGAGAAGAGTAAACCTTCTTAACTTCCTTCAAGATATATTCCTGAACAGCTCTAACACCAGCAACTTCCAACAATTCCTTAGGTGCAATCTGACCTTCTGTCAACTTCTCACCAGCATGAACCTTGGAACCGATTTTGATCCACTGACGCAAAGTCTGGGACAAGTCACACTTATGCTCAATGCTTTCGCTTTCACCTGTAACTGTGATGATCTTACCTGTGTTACCCTCCTGATCACGGATATCTGTAATGATACCGTCGATCTTAGCGATAACAGAAACACCCTTAGGTGTACGTGCTTCGAACAATTCTTCGACACGCGGAAGACCCTGTGTGATATCACCATTCTGCGTAGCTACACCACCAGTATGGAAGTTTCTCATTGTAAGCTGAGTACCAGGCTCACCGATAGCCTGTGCAGCCATGATACCAACTGCTTCACCTTCTTCAACCAAGTTGCCAGTAGCCATGTTTCTACCATAGCACTTACGGCAGATACCCTTAGAGGATTCACATGTGAAGACGTTACGGATATAAGCTTCCTTAACACCAGCATCTACACACTTCTGAGCAAGCTCATCTGTAATGTATTCATCAGCATCAACGATAACTTCACCTGTTGCAGGATCTGTGATCGGCTGCTGTGTATAACGACCTACGATACGATCATAGAACTTTTCGATAATGGAATTATTCTTCTGATCGATGATATCTGTTACATAGTAACCTCTCTCTGTACCACAATCGTCTTCAGCGATAATAACTTCCTGAGCGACATCGACAAGACGTCTTGTCAAGTAACCAGACTCAGCAGTCTTCAAGGCAGTATCTGTCAGACCCTTACGTACACCATGAGTGGAAATAAAGAACTCAGATACGCTCATTCCTTCACGGAAGCAAGATGTGATCGGAACTTCGATGATAGAAGGCTGATATTCCTTCTTGGACTTAGACTGTGTAGGACGTGCCATCAAACCACGCATACCAGCAAGCTGTGTAAAGTGGTTCTTGTTACCACGGGCACCGGATACAGCCATCATGTTGATCGGGTTCATACGAGGCAGAGATGCCATCAATGTGTCACCGACTTTATCCTTGACGCCTGCCCACAATTCCTGGTAAGCACGATCCCACTCCTGCATTGTCAAGAGACCTCTATCTCTCAACATGTTGAGCTGATCGGCCTGTTTCTGACCTTCAGCAACCATTTCATCCTTATGCGGAGCAACCTTGATATCACTAAGAGATACAGTCATACCTGCGAGTGTGGAATAGAGATAACCCATATCCTTCAAAGCATCGAGGATATCACTTGTACCATTGATGTTGTATTTATCGAAGACAGCGGCAATCAAATTACCGAGGTCCTTCTTCTTGAATTCACCATGAACTTTTCTAGACTGAATTTCAGCCTTGATATCTGTTCCCATCGGAACAAAGTCATCGTTCGGTGTAACCTTCAAGTTTGCTGCTGTTGTCTCATTTACGTATGGGAAATCAGCCGGCAATACGCTGTTGAAGATGATCTTACCTACAGATGTCAACAAGTAACAGCTATTCTGATAATCCGTGAAGCATGTCTTGTGCAATGTAGCTGCTGGCAGAGCAATTCTACTATGCAGATGTACTACACCAGTCTGATAAGCCATCAGAACTTCATCAGGATCCTTGAATACGTGGCCTTCGCCATTACCGTACTGTCTCCATCTATCAGCCTCACCATGTTCACCCATTGCATCCAAAGCATCAGCCTTGTTGTAGAACTCCTGTGCTGTTTCTTCCATATTCAAATAGAAGTTACCAAGTACAAGGTCCTGTCCAGGTGTAACGATCGGCTTACCATCCTTAGGACCAAGGATGTTGTTAGAACCAAGCATGAGGATCTCAGTCTCAGCTCTTGCCATCTCACTCAATGGAAGATGCACAGCCATCTGGTCACCATCGAAGTCGGCGTTGAAAGCCGGACATACAAGCGGATGAACACGGATAGCTCTTCCTTCTACGAGGATCGGGAAGAATGCCTGAATACCAAGTCTATGAAGAGTAGGGGCACGGTTAAGGAAGACAGGGTGATCAGCGATAACCCTCTCTACTACGTCCCAAACACGTGGATCCTGCTTAGCAATGAGCTTTTCAGCAGTCTTAGGATTAGATGCAATCTGCTCATTTACAAGCTGATTGATAACAAATGGCTTATAGAGCTGAATAGCCATTTCTTTAGGAAGACCGCACTGCCACATCTTGAGATATGGACCAATGGCAATTACAGAACGTCCAGAGAAGTCAACACGCTTACCGAGCAAGTTCTGACGGAAACGACCCTGCTTACCCTTCAAAGCATGAGACAAAGACTTCAACGCACGGCCACCGGCACCTGTGATCGGCTTGGATCTACGACCATTATCGATCAAAGCATCGACAGCTTCCTGCAGCATTCTCTTTTCATTCTGAACGATGATAGCCGGAGTACCGAGTTCAAGAAGCTTCTTCAAACGATTGTTACGTGTAATAACACGACGATACAGATCGTTCAAATCACTTGTTGCAAATCTACCACCATCCAACTGCAGCATAGGACGAAGATCTGGTGGAATGACCGGTAATACAGTGAGGATCATCCACTCCGGCTTATTCTCGGAGTTCATGAATGCCTCAACTGTTTCCAATCTCTTGATGAGCTTCTTACGCTTATCACCCTTGGAACCTTCCAGTTCCTTCATGATCTGCGCATACTCAGCATCTAGGTCGACCTGCTCCAGCAATGTCTTAACAGCCTCGGCACCTGTACCAGCACTAAAGCTGCCAGCACCGTAAATAGCTGTATTTTCACGGAATTCCTTTTCAGAAAGGATCTGCTTGTATGCCAATCCCGTATCACCTGGATCTGTTACGATCCAGGATACGAAATATACAACTTCTTCCAGCTGCTTAGGCGGTACGTTCAACAAAAGGGACATACGGGAAGGAATTCCACGCAGGTACCAAATATGAGCTACCGGAGCAGCCAATTCAATGTGACCCATACGTTCACGACGAACGCTAGACTTTGTGATTTCAACACCACAACGATCACATACAACACCCTGATAACGGATCTTCTTGTACTTACCGCAAGCACATTCCCAGTCCTTTGTAGGACCAAAGATACGCTCACAGAATAGACCGTCCTTCTCAGGCTTCTGAGAACGATAGTTAATAGTCTCAGGCTTCTTTACTTCGCCATAGGACCATTCACGGATCTTCTCAGGTGATGCGAGTCCGATCTTAATAGCAGTGAAGTTATTGATATTCATTTACTCGCCCTCCTCACCTTCGCTTCCATCATCGAAACCGACGATAGCAGCATCTGGTGCGTCTTCTTCAATACCGTCACGAACAGTCAGATTCTGAGTATCCTCTTCACTAACTACATTCTGACGTGAAAGGTCAGTGTCAGCTGCTTCCCTAAGTTCTTCCTGTTCCATCTGCTTGAGATCCATCTCATTGCCGTCATCATCCATCATGCGGACATCCAAAGCCAATGCCTGCAATTCATGAACCATGACACGATAAGATTCAGGAATACCTGGTTCAGGCAAATCCTGGCCCTTAACGATAGCTTCATAAGTCTTTGTACGACCAATGATATCATCGGACTTAACAGTCAAGATTTCCTGCAAAACGTGAGAAGCACCATAAGCTTCAAGAGCCCAAACTTCCATCTCACCAAATCTCTGACCACCATTCTGTGCCTTACCACCGAGCGGCTGCTGAGTAACAAGAGAGTATGGACCAGTAGCACGAGCATGGAGCTTATCGTCAACCATGTGTGCGAGCTTGATCATATACATGACACCAACGGAAATACGTTCATCATAGGCTTCACCAGTCTGACCATCGTACAGAACGTACTTACCATCTGGAGAAACACCTGCTTCTTTCATGATGTCGCGGAGATCTTCGTTGGATACACCATCGAAGACCGGAGTAGCAAACTTAACGCCAAGCTTACGAGCTGCCATACCAAGGTGGAGCTCCAATACCTGACCAATGTTCATACGAGAAGGAACGCCGAACGGGTTCAACATGATATCGATCGGTGTACCATCTGCCAAATATGGCATATCTTCTACCGGATTGATACGAGAGATGACACCCTTATTACCATGACGACCGGCCATCTTATCACCTTCAGAGATCTTACGCTTCTGAACGATGTAAACCTTAACGACTTCATTGACACCTGGAGCCAATTCATGGTCATCCTTACGCTTAAATACGCGGACACTATGAACGATACCAGCACCACCATGCGGAACCTTCAAAGAGTTATCACGAACCTCACGAGACTTCTCACCAAAGATAGCCAAGAGCAACTTCTCTTCTGGAGAAACTTCAGACTGACCCTTAGGAGTAACCTTACCAACGAGGATATCGCCTTCCTTAACTTCAGCACCAACCATTACGATACCGCGAGGATCGAGGTTGCGGCATGCCTGCTCAGAAACGTTCGGAATATCACGGGTGATCTCTTCCGGACCAAGCTTTGTTTCACGGCATTCAATGTCATATTCTTCGATATGAACAGATGTATATACATCATCGTACTGCATTCTTTCAGACATGATGATAGCATCCTCATAGTTGTAACCATGCCATGTCATGAAAGCAACAAGTACGTTCTGACCAAGAGCCAATTCACCATTGAACATAGCCGGACCATCAGCGAGGATATCGCCTCTTTCAACCCTTTCGCCATCCCAGACGATAGGCTTCTGGTTCAAGCATGTAGAAGAATTGGATCTACGATACTTAGTGAGTTCGTATGTATGTTCCTTACCATCATCTTCTGTAACAACGACCTTAGTTGCATCTACATAAGTAACAGTACCAGGAGCAGTAGCTACACAAGCAGCACCAGAGTCACGTGCAATGGCATGTTCCATACCAGTACCAACGAAAGCACTGTGCGGATCCATAAGCGGAACAGCCTGTCTCTGCATGTTCGCACCCATCAAGGCACGTGTACAGTCATCGTTTTCGAGGAACGGTACGCACGCAGTAGCTACAGAAACGATCTGACGAGGAGAAACGTCGGCATAGTCGATCTCTTCCTTCGGTACCATAACTGTTTCACCAGCGATACGAGCAACGATACGCTCTCCATGGAGAACACCATCCTTGATCTCGTTGGCCTGAGCAATAACATGATCGTATTCCTCGTCCGCAGCCATGTACTTGATCTCATCAGTAACAACACCATCGATAACCTTACGGTATGGTGTTTCGATAAAGCCATACTCATTTACACGAGCATAGGAAGTAAGGTAGGAGATCAAACCGATGTTTGGACCTTCAGGTGTCTCAATCGGACAGATACGTCCATAGTGAGAATTGTGAATATCTCGAACTTCGAAACCAGCTCTTTCACGAGTCAAACCACCAGGACCCAAAGCAGAGATACGTCTCTTATTAGAGAGCATAGCCAATGGGTTTTCCTGATCCATGAACTGAGACAACTGAGATGAGGAGAAGAACTCCTTAATGGCAGCTGTCAAAGGTCTAATGTTAGTCAACTGCTTCGGTGTCAATGTAGCAATCTCAGCAATAGACATTCTTTCCTTAACAACTCTCTCCATACGAGAAAGACCGATACGGAACTGATTCTGGATCAATTCACCAACAGTACGGATACGACGATTGGACAACATATCGATGTCATCCTGTGTACCAATACCATCCAGCATCGTCAACTCATAGTTGTAGAGAGCATACATATCAGACATTGTGATCGTATGCTTTTCATTGAGCGGATCAATACCAATAACCATAACTGGATGGCCATCTTCAGCCTTTACATAGACTTCCTGAACACATGCACCAATCATCCAAACGGAAATTTCAGCACCTTCATGAACCTTCTTTTCAATGAATGTCTTATGTGCAACAGTCAACATAGAGACATCACCATCGACCACATAACGATCTACGATCAATTCATCATCTTTATCAAGCAGATCCATACCATTCTCAGTAACACGTCCGACTACGTACACACGCGGACCCATGTCAAGAACAGCATTCACATTGTGATTAGTCAACTTAACTTCCTGACCAATGATGCCGGAAAGAACAGAAACTTCACTGAATTCAGATGCAATTGCATCAACATCAGCAGCTGTCAAAACTGTACCTTCTTCATAAGATACATTCTCGCCATCCAAGTCAGTTGCCAAAATACGACCTACCAAAGCTCTCTTCCAAGATGTCTGCATTGTCGCATTAACCGGATGAGAGAAACGATGTGTAAACGGCAATGCACGGCAATTGATACCCTTATTGATCTCATCTCTGAGTTCATTTCTTGCCTTCTTATCAACGATCGTATCCTTAGCATAGAGTACAGAACCATCAGCACCGATCAAATCTTCAACCAGTTCATGATTCTCCATACGATCCAAGATATTCAGCTTCTTCTTTACCTTATAACGACCAGCCTTTGTCAAGTCGTATCTTCTGTAATCGAAGAACTTAGCGTCCATGAGGTTCATAGCACCATCGATCGTAGCGATCTCATCTGCTCTCTGATTCTCATAAACTGTCAACAGAGCTTCATTTCTTGTATTTGTCTTATCTGCAGCAAGAGTATTTCTTACTTCTTCATAGTTGCCAAATACAGATGTATACAGCAACATATACTCATTTTGCAATTCTCTTGTTTCCTCAGGGAAAACAACATCATCATGCACCTTAAAGCCCATAGCTCTAAGGAACTTAGTCATAACCGTCGTATCGAATGTATCTTCACCCTTCTTTGGGTTCAAAGACATACCGATCGCCTTGAAGAGGATCGTACTCAGGATCTTTCTTCTTCTGTCGATCGAGACATTCATGATACGGCCAAGTGCTGCCTTTTTGTCATCACTCATGAATTCCAGCCATGTACCACGGCTAGGAATCAACTCAGATGTATAGGTATCTCTATTTGTGCGGTCTTCGTGAATCACATCAAAATAAGCACCTGGGGAACGAACGATCTGTGAGACAATAACACGTTCTGCGCCATTGATGATGAATGTTCCAGTAGGTGTCATCAAAGGGAAATCGCCGAGGAAGACTTCTTCCCATTTAGTCATGACTTCACCTGTTTCAGGATCCATCACTTCCAGCTCCATCTTTGCCTTCAGCGGAGCACAATAATTAACCTCACGGTACTTGCATTCGCTGATGGAATACTTCGGTTCACCGAACTCATAGTCCAGGAACTTCAGACGGATGTTGCCGGCGAAGTTGCTGATGGGGTAGATATCGTCAAATACCTCCCTGATTCCTTCCTTCAAAAACCAATCAAATGAAGCAGTCTGGATTTCTGTCAAATCCGGCAGTTCGAGGCCGCTGCTTACTTTCGAATAGTCTCTGCGGGATGCTTTCTTGCCGTACTGCACAACGTGGTATGTTTCTTTATTTTCCATGTACGCCATCCTTTCTTACGCATCTCGTAACGCCAAAAAGGGTATAAATCACCCTATTTGATAACGATTATTAAGCAATTTATTATATTATCATCGCTCATTCAAACTGTCAACTTTCCTGCAAAGCAAAATCCAATAGCCTTTATCACGGTCAATCACTTCACAATTGCCGAAAACTTCAGTCAGCTTCTTTACTGCACTTTCCGCACCTTGCTGTTTCCGTACTACAGCCATAAAGTTACCACCCTCGTTTAAATGTTCACTTGCATCTTCAAACATTTTATAGATGACTTTCTTACCCGTACGAATAGGAGGATTAGTCACAATTGTATCAAACTTGCTTTCTACAGCAACGTACCCATCAGATACAAAAATATCTATCTCTGTACCATTTTTCTCTGCATTTAATGCTGTCAATTCCACAGCTCGCGGATTCACATCGACACCTGTCACAGAGCATTCTGGGAATGTATGCTTTAAAACAATGGAAAGAACACCATAGCCGCATCCCATATCCAGTACACTTCCTTTTAGATCAAGCTCAACTGCATTGTTGAGAAGGACCTGTGAACCATAGTCAACGCCGGTTTTAGAGAATACACCGTTGTCAGTCGTGAATGTGTATAAATAGCCCGAAAACCGGAAAGAATGTTCCTTCCGGTTTTCTGTCAGATTGCGATTGTCAGTGAAGTAATGTGTCACCTGGATCACATCCTTTCTTGGGGCTGAAAAGCCGATTTAGAACCGGCTTTTCAAATTTTCTGAAATTTAATAGATCAGTTGTGAATTACTTGAATTCAACAGTAGCGCCTGCATCTGTGAGAGCTGTCTTGATCTTTTCAGCTTCATCTGTAGGAACATCCTTCTTGATTTCGGAAGGAACACCGTCAACGAGCTTCTTAGCTTCAACAAGACCGAGACCTGTGATCTCACGAACAGCCTTGATAACAGCAACCTTCTTATCGCCGAAGGATGTCATTACAACTGTTACGTTTGCCGGAGCAGCATCAGCAGCTTCAGCCGGAGCAGCAGCTACAGCTACAGGAGCAGCAGCAGTTACGCCATACTTTTCTTCAATTGCCTTGACCAATTCATTGAGTTCAAGGATAGTAGCTTCATCAAGATATGCGAGAATATCTTCCTGTGTCAACTTTGCCATGGATAATTTTCCTCCTCTTCCTTAGGCAGCTGCTTCTTCAGCAGCCTCTTCTTTCGGTGCTTCTTCAGCAACCGGTGCAGCGGCACCATCTTCCAGTCTTGCGTCAGCAACAGCCTTCACAACACGAGCGAAAGAGGATACCGGAGCATTGAGCACGGAAAGCAGCATAGAGAGCATGCCTTCGCGGTTCGGCAGTGCAGCGAGTTCAGATACAGTCTTAACGTCAACGACCTTTCCTTCGACGATACCGCCTTTGAGAACCAGATTCTTATGTGTCTTGGCAAACTTTGCCATAACACGAGCAGCAGCTGTCTCATCAGAACCGAAAACCAATGCATTCGGACCTGTCAATGTTTCCTTCAAATCACCATAACCTGCTTCATCAGCAGCCTTTGCTGCAAGAGTGTTCTTGTAGACTTTCATCTCAACACCCTCAGCACGCAGAGTTCTACGCAGCTCTGTAACTTCAGCTACGCTGAGTCCGCGATACTCAGCAACTACGGTGGAAGAAGAATTCTTGAACTTATCAGCGATCTCACTGACGATGCTCTGCTTGGACTTTAATACATCCTGATTCATCTTTACACCTCCATATTTTCTGTTATCGCTTACTCATATCAAAGCCCCCGCGGATGCGAGGGCTCAAAAAGTTCAGTTTGACTTTTCTACCTCGGTAACATCATTAAGCATATCCGCCGTTACTGTCTATGGTAATTGATAACATTGATATGATAGCATTTTCCGCATCATTGTCAACAATAATCGTGTTTTTGCTTGTTTTTCTACATCAAGAGTAACATCAGTTTCTTTATCTATACTCCAAAATTCAGATTTGACTTTTCAGTAAGTTCCGCTTACCTACCGATAACTTCAATATCTTTTGGATAGTGGTTCAGTACTTCATACCCATCATCTGTGATCAATACGAGATCTTCGATGCGAACACCAGCAATACCAGGATGATAGATACCAGGCTCTATAGAATGAACATATCCCGGCATTTCTAACATATCATTCGTATTTGCAACATCACCATACTCATGATCTTCCAAGCCGATGAAATGTCCTAAACGATGCGTGAAGTCATTACCATAACCGCCGGCTGTGATAATGTCCCTGGCTTTCTGATCTACATCACCGATCCTAATGCCAGGTTTTAACATCTTGATGCTCTCTTCATTTGCAGCACGAACAAGTTCATATACATGTCTTGCTTCTGCAGAAGGTTCTTCTTTATAGAAGAATGTTCTCGTCATATCAGAACAATATCCATCTACAACACACCCCACATCAAAAAGAACGATATCACCATCTTTAATGACTGTATTATCCGGTTCATGATGGGGATCAGCCGCATTGTCACCAAAAGCAACGATCGGAGGAAAAGAGTATCTTTCCGCCCCATAAGATGCATAGATCGCCATCATTTGATCTGCCACTTCTTTTTCAGTGATCCCATCATGAATCAAACCCTTGAATTTCTCCATTGCCATATCATTGATCTTAGAAGAACGTCTCATCAAATCCTGTTCCTCTTCATCCTTTGCAGCACGTGTCAAATCTACAGCCAGCGAACCGTTCACAAACACAGATGCAATACCATTCTCCATCAATGGCAGTAAGAACCTTGCCGGCAAATTCTTATCAACACCCAACGTACAAGCAGGATCGATCTCTGTTGCAAGGATTGGTGTAATATCGTCCGTATCCGAATAATATACAACCCTGACTCCAAGATCATCTGTAAAACGGAATAAACTATTTACAAACAATACCGGATCACTCTTTTTGCCTAACAACAGACCTAAGAACCTTTCACCAGGTTCAAATCTTTTCCCTGTCAGGTAATAGATTGCATTAGGATCACAAATCAGCATCATATCCGCATCCAGTTTTGCCAAGATACGACTAACTCTATTCATTTTCATAATTACCTCTTATATATAGAAAAAATCCGATTCATACGAACCGGATCTTACTTTTGCAAAGTTATTCAGCACTTACGCGGATACCAGGACCCATTGTTGTAGAAACAGTAATGCCCTTAACGTATGCACCCTTAAGACCATTCGGCTTAACCTTCATGATCTGATCATAGAGAGCCTTGAAGTTGCCAGCAAGAGCTTCTTCAGAGAAGCTTACCTTACCGATCATGACATTGATGTTGCCATCCTTATCAACACGGTACTCAACCTTACCCTTCTTGATCTCTTCGATAGCCTGAGCCAGGTTCATTGTAACTGTACCTGTCTTAGGGTTTGGCATCAAGCCTCTAGGACCGAGGATCTTACCCAAACGACCAAGCTGACCCATCATATCCGGAGTAGCAACGATGATATCGAAGTCCATCCAACCCTTCTGGATCTGTTCGATAACATCAACACCACCAACGATGTCAGCACCAGCTGCCTTAGCCTCTTCAACCTTAGCACCCTGTGTAACAACGAGAACTCTCTGAGTTCTACCAGTGCCGTTCGGAAGAACCATAGCGCCACGAATATTCTGAGAAGCCTGACGAGGGTCAACGTTCAAGAAGAAGCTAACTTCTACAGATGCATCAAACTTTGTTGTGCTTGTCTTCTTAGCAAGTGCAACAGCCTCTGTATAGCTGTACTGCTTAGAATGATCAACCAACTTATTGGCTTCAATATACTTCTTACCTGCCATGATTAGTCATCCATCCCTTCTACTACAATGCCCATATTACGAGCTGTACCTGCGATGATCTTCGCAGCCGCCTCAACATCATTTGCGCTGAGGTCAGGCATCTTGTATTCAGCGATCTCCATCAACTGAGCCTTTGTGATCTTACCAGCCTTAACTGTCTTAGGTGTGCCGGAACCCTTAGTAACACCTGCATACTTCTTGAGAAGTACAGCAGCCGGTGTTGTCTTCAGAACGAAATCAAAGCTCTTGTCTTCATAAGCTGTGATGATGACAGGAACGATATCACCCTTTCTGTCCTTAGTCTTGTCATTGAACTCTGTGCAGAACTTAGGCATGTTGATGCCTGCAGCAGCAAGAGCCGGACCTGGTTTAGCGCCGCCAGCTGGGAACTGGAGCTTAGAAATCTTTGCAATTTTCTTCTTTGCCATGTGGCTTTCCTCCTTATTTGAAAAGTTCCACATGCAGTGGTCAAACAGATGTTTGCATCATCCTCCCACGCATGTATGCACGACCGATGTCATGCCTGTTAATAATATTCGTTTTAGATGTGTTAGTCAACTGTAAAATTGCGATAAATATGCGGAAATTCAATCATTTTAAAAGACCGCACTCATATGCGGTCTCAATGATCACTCATCGATCTTCTGCAGATCTGTATAGTTGATATCTGTTGGTGTTTCACGACCGAACAGCATTGTCAAAACATTAGCGATCTGTGTTTGGTCATTCATAGAAGATACACGCCCTTCCATACCTGTAAACGGACCTGTCAAGATCTTGACAATATCACCAACACCAAAGTTGACTTCAACCTTCTTGTCAGACTTACCCATTCTTCTCAAGATGGATTCCATCTCATCCGGTGCAACTGGGAACGGCTTTGCACCACCACCAGAAGAGCCAATAAATCCTGTAACACCCGGTGTGTTTCTTACGACATACCAAGCTTCATCTGTCATCATCATCTCAACGAACACGTAACCAGGGAACATGTTATGCATCTTTTCAACCTGCTTACCATTCTTGATCTCAATTTCCGGTTCCTCAGCAACAACGATTCTGAACAAACTATCCTGGATACCCATGCTTTCTACACGCTTCTCCAGATTTTCTTTTACTCTGTTCTCATGTCCGGAATATGTATTTACTACATACCAGCGTTTCTGATGTTCATCATCGATTGCAGCCTTTACATCCTTGTTTTCAGTCATATATTACGCTCCAATCCCAATAAAACGCAGCAAGTATGTGACCACGAACTCACACAAGACAAAGAACAAAGCAAAGAATACTGTAAATGTCAGAACTTCACCTGTTGTTGTCATAAAGCCTGGACCACGATCGCTGTCCTTCCAACGAGGCCACACGACTCTCTTAGCTTCCTTACGGATGCCTCTCAATGTGAACCAACGATCTTTTGGCTGCTTATCTTTCTTTGCGGAAACTACCGCCTTTTTCTCATTGTCTGTCATGAAGACCCTCCTATTTTGTTTCCTTATGAAGTGTCTTCCGCCCGCATTTCGGGCAATACTTCATCAAGGTGAGCCGTTTGTCTCTACTGCTCTTAGATCTGCTCGTAGTGTAATTCCTGGACAAGCAGACTTCACATGCCAGGATGATCTTGTCATCTTTTGCCATAACAAAAACTCCTTCAAGTGCTTTTATATTGTATACAATGCATCCTAAGCCGTCAATTATCATCTTCACAAAGGGATTTTTTTACCTTTTGCCGAAGTCGCTGCAAACGGGAATCATAACTCTTGGAACTTACCCCAAGTCTTTCAGCTGCTTCTTTGTATGAAGAGCCTCTCATCCATTCTGCCAGCACATGCTGTTCTTTCTGATTCAGCTTTCCAATCGCTCGATACAAGTTTTCTTCCGCACATGTGTAAGCAAGATAATACTCAGGATCCCCTAGCCCTTTTTCAGCCGGGACACAATCATATACGTGAATATTCTCAGCAACCATATCATCAAGACCTAGTTTACTGTCATATTCCTGTTTATGAACTGCTGCACGGATGCAGGATACGATACGGCGTCTGATAACGACCTCCGCAAATGTACGAAACCCTGCTCCGCGGTCAGAGCGATATGTTTCGATCGCCTGCCCTAAAGCCAGCCTTCCTTCCTGAAATAGATCCTCACGAGAAAGGTGATAAGATGAGAATCGTGATAGATATCCTTTCACAATTGCACCAACAGCAGGCTCAAATATCTTTAGAAGCCTCCGATACGCATACTCATCACACAAACGGCTCATATATAACAGCTCATAAATGTTTTCCATAGTACCCCCTATAGAGGGAAACGCATGCTGTAGATCTCGTACATCAAGATACCTGCTGAAACAGAGGCATTCAAAGAAGAGATCTTACCGACCATAGGCAGGGAAACGATATGATCGCACTGTTTTTCCAACAACCGTGACATACCTTTACCTTCATTGCCGATGATCAATACGACATTCATATCGTACTTCAAGGAACGGTAATCAACGCCATCCATATCCGCTCCAACGATCCACCATCCTTTTTCTTTCAGATCCTCACATGTACGAGAAAGATTTGTGACACAAGCACATTTCACGGTATCGATCGCACCAGCTGATACCTTAGCAACCGTCGGTGTTAAACCAACAGCGTTATTCTTCTTAAAGATAACACCATCTGCACCAACAGCATCCGCTGTACGCAGGATTGCACCAAGGTTATGCGGATCTTCTAGTTCATCCAACATAATCAAAAGGCCGAACTTATCATCCGGCTTAGCGGCCAAGATCTCATCGATCGTATATGTACGATATGGTTCAATCTCTGCACATACTCCTTGATGATGATCACTCTTGGTCATCTTACCCATCGCTTTGCGATCGATGATACGCACCGGAACCCTCCGCTTACGTGCCATCTCCTCAATCTGTGCATCTTTCACAGCAAGATACACTACCTTGGCACGATCTGAATCAGCCAAGATCTGTCTAACAACATTTTTCCCATATACGTATTGTGGCATGTTTATACCTCCTGTATGGTCTTTACCTTTTCCCAAATCTCACGAATTCTGTCCCGGTCTCCATTCAACCACAAAGCCCCAAGGATAGCCTCGAATCCCGTAGAGATCTTATAGATCACGACATTTGTATTACGCGGAACAGAACCTGTCATTCCATTCCGACCGCGATGAAACCAATCTTCTTCCTCTTCGGTAAAGAAGTTCTCTTCGTGCAGAGCTTCATAAAACTTGCACTGTGCCTTCGCACTTACATAAGCAATGCTCTTACGCTGCAATGTCTTGCCTTTTCCTTCCCCTTTTTCAAGCAAATATTCACGCACGCACAGTGACCAGACAGCATCACCAAGAAAGGCCAGCGTACGTCCTGAGCACTCATTCGGCTTCATTACAGCAGCCCCTTTGTGCTCAAGATATTACGGTATGTATCTGCGGCAGCAAAGTCCTTCTCTACTTTTGCAGCATTCCATTTTGCAAAAGTTTCCTTATCTTCCTCTGTAACGATTGGTTTTTCCACAACAATGCCTAAGATATCCAACATTTTCTCCACAGCATTACGATACTTCTCAACATTTGCAAAATCGATCTCACGCTGACGAAGCCCCTGATTGACCTTCTTGACTGTATCAAAGATCACCGCATATGCATTTGGTGTATTCATATCATCTTCCATACATGCCAAGAAATTCTGATAAGATTCTTCATCATATGTTCCTGTTTGAACGTAGGAAACCAAAGCAGCCTTTACATCCGCCTGATGCAGAGGCTTCAAAACCTTATCCAACTCCTTACGTGCTGTATCGATCGTTTCATCAGAGAAATTCAATTCCTTACGATAATGTACAGAACTCATCAGCCACCTTGTTAAATTTGTACCCAAAGATGCAATAACATCCTTAGCCCACATGGTATTACCTAGTGATTTAGACATCTTCTGCCCATCAATATTGACCATGGCATTATGGACCCAGAAGTTTGCTAAGGCATTGTGATGCAATGCTTCTTGTTGTGCACATTCGTTTTCATGATGCGGGAACTTCAGATCCATACCACCACCATGAATATCGATCAAATCACCTAGATTCTTGTTGATCATAACAACACACTCTGTATGCCAGCCTGGTCTGCCTTCTCCCCATGGAGAATTCCACTTGATGCCCTTGTCTGTCTTCTTCCACAATGCAAAGTCATATGGATTCTTCTTGCTGGCACCTGTTTCATCTACTCTTTCACTTGCACCTGCTTCCAGCTGTTCCAGTTTCTGATGAGAGATCTCACCATATGTAGGAACACTCTCTACACTGAAGTAAACATCCCCGTCTGCTTCATAAGCATGTCCGCTCTTGACTAATTCATCGATGAAAGCAATGATGTCATCCATCGTTTCTGTTACACGCGGTGTCATATCCGGCAGTTCTGTATGCAGCTGTGTACGTACATCCTGATATGCATCAATATAACGCTGTGCGATCACAGCTTCTGTTGTACCTTCTGATAAAGCCTTATTGATGATCTTATCGTCCACATCTGTAAAGTTGGAAACATAGGTAACAGAATATCCCTCTGCCTCAAATAAACGCTTTAAAACATCAAACACGACCATCGGACGTGCATTGCCGATGTGAGCATAGTTATAAACCGTAGGACCACACACATACATATCCACATGTCCTTCATGGACAGGTATGAAATCCTCTATCTTCAAAGTTTTGGAATTATACAATCTAATCATATTCAACCTCCATTCACCACGGAAACAAAAAGACGTCCCTTCCAAAAAGACGCCTCGCGTGGTTCCACTTTTCCTTATACTCCAACAGCTTAACGCGCCTGTTCGTCAGCCCTACATATCGGGTCTGCCCTCCCGGATGCATTCCTTCGTCCACCTGCAGACTTTTTCACCAACCAAGTCCTCTCTCAAACAGTTTACAAACGAAGTACTCCTTCCGTTCTTCGGTTTCGCTAGAATTATAGCGTACTTCTACCATGCCTTCAACGAAAAAGCAGAGCTTACGCTCTGCCTTAGATATTGAAATCATTATCAAACTCACTATCTTCATGGAGATAGAAAGAATAGATACTATTGCCGATCTTTAACCATCCCGGCAGATCCGGCATCCAGATCCAATCGTTTTCAGATAAGATGCCTTTGGAGATGAGATTTGCTAACTCACGGTCAGAGTAAGGTCCATACTTATTCCGATCACTCTTCATGTAGTACCAAACTTTATCACCCATCTCTATTTATCCTCCATCTGACTTTCCATACTAGTTGATGAAACATTTACTGTGATCTTACCAACATTATTGATCGTGATCTGCTGTCCGCCGACAAGTGTATAACCTGCAGGAACATTGCCTGCGATATCTTCTGCCCTATGGGTACCTTCATCGATCGTCGCAGATTCTGTACCAACAACAACACCATCACATGTATATTCCAACGTCACTTGATACTTCTTTACAGCAGGTGTGTATTGTGCTGTGATAGAAGATTGACTATCTGTAAATTTAGAATCATCACTATGTGCCACAACTGTGATCGTGTAACTCATATTCGGTGCCAGACTACTCCGCGGTATTGTCAATGATGTGCCGGAGATACTGCCTAGATCACTATTGCCATTTAGGGATACTGTATAAGAGTTTGCATGCTCTACTGCATCCCAGCTGATGACCCAAGAACCATCACCATCCATGGATGTCTTCAATCCTGAAGGAAGACCAAGCGGGATCTTCATTGCTACATATGTGTAATTTGTAACTGCAGGTTCAGAAGCTGGATTCTTCTTTGCATCATTGGACTTTGCTACAACAGTCACTGTATATTTCTTTCCATCTTCCAATTCAGAAGAAGGAATACTTGCGGAGGTACTAGAAGACTTCGGCAGTTTACCGATGCCTGGATCCACTGTCACTTCATAGTAATCTGCACCACGCACTGCATCCCATGCGATCTGAATATTCTCAGCTGTTGCAGAAACACGAATATTCGTTACAGTCACAAGCTGATGTCCCTTTTCCTCTTCTTTATCAGGCTTTGGTGTTTTCTTCGGCTTTTCTTTATCTGAACTATTCTCATATTGTCCAAACTGGTTGTCGCCAACACCATACATCTTGCCTTTATTTGTGACAGCCACAAGGGTATTTCCCTTTGCAGCAATGTATTTCACATCTTTCCAATTTTTAACTTCAGATACGATTGCTGGATCTGAAGCAGACGCAACAACTGTTCCATCTTTCTTCACACCAGCCACAACATCATTACCAGCTGCGATTCTAACTACATTGCTCAATACTGCAGAAGACAATGTTTCTGCACCACGTAATGATATCACTCCGACATTGCCGTCCTTCTTCAAGTAATAAACACCATTATCACTGATAGATACAGTTTTTACTTTTGTTTCTGAAGATGGAATATTGACTCCGCCGCTAGACAAAAACGTTCCGCCTTCTGTCAAAGCAACCGTAACACCATCACCTGCATATACAGAAGAAACATTCTGCCAATCTTTTACCTTACATGCATTGTCATTACCAACACATACAACAGAACCATCTTCTTTCAAACCTACTGCATGATCTTTACCAGCTGCGATCTGTTTGATATCCTTCCAATCTTTCACATCCAAGGAACTGTTTGTAGAAACAGCAGATCCATTTGGTTTCAGGCCTAAAGACCAATCAGAATATGTGCTGATCTGTACACTACCATGCAAGGATGCTGTACTAGGTCCCTGCCCACGTGTTTTAACAGAACCATGGTCATCGATATAAACAGAGTAAGTTGTACCAAGGGACAAACGATTCACATTTGAAACCGTCAGATCTTTACCGCCGCCGAAGCCTTTCAACACAAACATCACAATGACCAATAGAATAATGGCACCAACCGCACCACCAGCTATCATCATCGTTTTCTTATCTTTAAACAAGTTCTTCTTAACTTTTTTTATTTTCTGCTTCGGCTCTTCTTTTTCATCCTCTAGATCCTCAGCATCATCATCCTCTTCGTTCTCTTCATCTACAGTAGAGAACTCGTTCGTATCCATCACTTTTGTAGAACCAAGATCCACTTCTTTTGTTTGTTCATTTGTATCTGCAGACTGGACATTCCCATTGAATGGAATGGTTGCACTTTGGTCATTGAGATTAGTAGGTGCCACAAAGGTCACCGTATTATCTACAAGCGCTGACAAGTCAACATGAAAAAGTTCAGCAATCGTCTTCAGTTGGTAGATAGACGGAATGCTGTTGCCATTTTCCCAGTTCATGTATTCAGATACAGGGACCATTAATCTTTGAGCCATATCGCCTTGTGACAAACCGCAATTTCTGCGTAAAAAATTTAGTTTACTCGGAAGTTTGTTCATAAAATCCCTCCTTTTTCTATTCTATAGATAAACGACTTCCTTTTCAACGTACGAAACACGGACAGCAAATAAAAAAACGAGGCATAAGCCCCGTTTTCTGCAAAACGATCAAATGATTACTTAACGTTTGCGAAGTACTTGATTGTACGAACCATCTGAGAAGTGTAGGAGTTCTCGTTATCATACCAAGAAACTGTCTGTACTTCATATGTGTCTTCGTCAATCTTGTTTACCAATGTCTGAGTTGCATCGAAGATGGAACCATGTGTTTCATCGATGATATCGGAAGAAACGATTTCCTCTTCGTTATATGCAAAGGAATCAGACTCAGCAGCCTTCATAGCAGCGTTAACCTTTTCAACTGTAACGTCCTTGCCCTTAACAACAGAGAACAACAGTGTTGTGGAACCTGTAGGAACAGGTACACGCTGTGCAGCACCGATGAGCTTGCCATCCAATTCAGGAAGAACAAGACCGATAGCCTTAGCAGCACCGGAAGAAGCCGGAACGATGTTCTGAGCACCAGCTCTAGAACGACGGAGGTTACCCTTTCTCTGAGGTCCATCGAGGATCATCTGATCACCTGTGTAAGCGTGAACTGTGCACATGATACCAGACTGAATCGGGAATGTGTCGTTCAAAGCCTTAGCCATAGGAGCCAAGCAGTTTGTTGTGCAGGATGCAGCAGAGATGATCTTGTCATCAGCTGTCAATGTGTTTTCGTTTACGCTGTAAACGATTGTAGGAAGATCCTTACCAGCCGGAGCGGAAATAACGACCTTCTTAGCACCAGCGTCGATATGAGCCTGTGCCTTAGCCTTAGATGTGTAGAAACCTGTGCACTCGAGAACTACATCTACATTCAATTCACCCCAAGGCAGGTTAGCAGCCTGAGCTTCCTTGTAGATTGTGATCTCATGACCATCAACTGTCAAAGTGCCCTTTTCATCATCTGCGGAAATTTCATGGTTCCACTTACCATGTGTTGTGTCATGCTTCAGCAAATAAGCGAGCATGGAAGGTGTTGTCAAGTCGTTGATAGCAACTACCTCATAGCCTTCAGATACGAACATCTGTCTGAAAGCAAGACGACCAATACGGCCAAAACCGTTAATTGCAACTCTTACATCTGTCATATTGTCTTTTCTAGACCTCCTTTGTTGCGCCTAAATTATAAATTGTCGTATGTGGTTCGTCAATTGAGAAAACTCTCACTACCCTCATCAAACATGATCTTTTGTACAAATAAGCGCTAATAAGACTCATTCTGATTTAAAGGTTTACGCGAGGCAGCCATTGCTTCCTCAACATTTTGTACATTCAGATTGAAAAGCTTATTGAATAAGTCATAGTTATTCACTCTCACCATCACACTATTGTATTGTTTCTTTTCCGCATCTGGAAACATTGGATCTAGATTTTCAGCGGCGGAAACATGGAAACTAACATGTGGTCTTTCTAACAGACATGCATTCAGAAGTTTTACCAACGAAACACTATCTAGATATACGAGTTCATCAATGTACAAATTAGACCCTTGCACTCTAACTGCAGCATACCCATCGATCCTATCTTTGGCATTGAAATAGCCGATGATCTTTCCACCAGCTTGGATAATCTCTTTTTTATAATCGACAAAATCCTTCAAATCACGTGTATAGAAGCCGTTGAAACGGCGGATATACGCACTGTATACCTTCAACATATCCAATGCTCTTACATCATACGCAATGCCAAATGGTGCAACTCTCTTCAAATCTTTACGTTTGATAAAATAAGCATTTCGCTTAAAGGAAGAACGGAAACCGAAAGGTTCATAAAGAGAAGGATCTTCTGTTCTAATAAACGTTAGTAATTCAGAATGTTCACATGCATCCACTGCTGTACGCATTAGATCATGCATATAGCCTCTATTACGATAATCTGGATGTGTTGCTACCCCAACGATCATGCTGGCAGAAAGTACTTTGCCGTTAAACATGACACTGTGGCGATTACGACACAAAACGGCAGCGATCCTGCCATCTTCCCTAGCAATATAGCAGGAGTCTGGATCCCACTTATATTTTGCAAAGTGCTCTAGGTAGGAAGGGTCTGCCTTTGGAAAGCAAACTTTCCATAATGCTTTTAATTCAGGAAGATCTTCCTGTACTGCTTTGACGATCATACATCCTCCTTGTCCCTTTCTTCATATTCTGCATCAAAAACATCCGCATCATGCTTGTGCTGCGGTTGTTCTTGTCTATATGGATCACCATATACATCCCTAAACATCTTTTCTGCTTCTTGCTGTGATTTCTTGATCAAATGTCTTGTCCATAAAAAACGAACGAGTCCAATGATCAAAAACACGAGTAATACAGGAAAAAGATACGGGAGAATAAAACCTAAAAATAGAAATACCAGTAATATAATAAGAAATCCACCAAAGAATCCTCCATTAGAACCGTACATAGCTTACGCTCCTTTCTCTGCCAGCTCATGCAGACGCACAAACCTGTGCTTCATACCGCTCTTAGATACTGTAACACCAGTTTGTTCTTCATACAGCATACAAAGCTCCATCAACGATGCTTCAGGATTTGCTTTGCGTAATTCTGCAACATCTCGAAGTTTTGTATCAAGATGAATATGACGTTTTTCTAATATTTCTATATCTGCCAATTGTTTCCGTGCTGCGGTCTGGGATTTCACTTCATTGGCAACATCACAATTGTTCAGCCGAGTAAGTGAATTTGTGAAATCTCTAGAGATACGGATATTTTCAAACTTCATAACAGCATCATTTGCCCCTATGATCCGCAAAAAGTCAGCAATCTTCTCAGCTTGTTTAATATATACGATAGATTTGCTGCGTCTTTCGATCGTCTTTGCATGGATCTCAAAACGAGCCAGCAGATCGATCAAGAATTGTGCATGTTCTTGATTATTCGCTGTGATCTCTAGATGATAATTTGTTTTCTCTGGCGGATTTACACTGCCGGATGCCATAAAGGCACCTGCTAAATATGCCCTTGCATTTGAATCACTATTTACGATCTTTTGCAATGGTTTTTCTAAAAGTCCACGCGAACTATAGATGCCTAGATCTTTGAGAATATCTACTGCTTTTGTATAGATCTTGAGACCATAAATAAGATTTTTGTGCAGATTCATCTTTCTCTTTACAGATAATGCGATCTCTAAGTTATATCTTTCTTTTAACAAACGGTATACGGTTCGTGAGACGGCCGCATTCTCCAAAGTTACCGAGATGCCCATGCCTCTATTCGATAGTGACAAAGATGAACTCATTTGTATTAACGCGGATAACTGGGCACGGGCATCATTGCCTGTTACTTCAATTCCCGCTGTTTCGTTTTTTACATCTGCTGAAAATGACATTACAACTCTCCATTCAATAACTTTTCCACTACATCATGAATCTTTTTACCATCATGCCGAATCAATCCATCTTCAAAATCCAATAGACTTGTTCTAACAACTTTATACGGATGATCTTTCTTAACACACCGTACCGGCACTGACGACTGTGCTAGATAATTTTCTTCATTTTTAGCAGGAATAGGATCATCTGCGATAATTACTGTATCTGGATACGCACCATGATCTGCCAATGCCTGCATATGATCTTCTACACTATATCCGTCTGTTTCACCAGGCTGCGTCATGGCATTGCAAAAATAGACCTTACGCCCTTTTGTCTTTGCCACAGCTTCCTGTATCTCTGGAATGATCACATTCGGCAAAATACTGGTATATACCGATCCAATTCCTAAGATGATCAGATCAGCATGCATAACCGCATCTACTGCTTCTGGTGACGCTTTAACATCTTCGTTGTAGAAAATCTTACGGATACGATTATCCATATGCGGAATATTCGCTTCTCCTTGCACAATGACACCATCTGCCATTTCAGCATATAGCGTGATGACTTGTTCTGTTGCTGGGATAATATCACCTTTGACATTTAGTACATCATCGATGATCTGTACAGCTTCAAAGAACGATCCGCATTGTTTTGTCAAAGCAGTCAAGATAAGATTTCCCAGGTTATGACCTGCAATATCTTCCTGTGTACCTTCCGGATCATCAAAACGATAATCCATCAGCCTGCTGAACATTGTTTCCTTTTCCGCTAATGCTACCATAACATTACGGATATCTCCCATTGCTGGAATATTGAATTTACGACGAAGCCGACCTGTAGAACCCCCATCATCTGCCACAGTTACGATTGCATGTAGCTGAATGTCCGGTATGTTTTTAATACTGCGGCAGATCTCTGCCTGTCCATGCCCGCCACCAATGACAACTACATTATGCGTCATTGCGGATCCACTCTTTCTCATCCCTATGATCTTTATAGCAGTTATACATACTGCGATAATGGTCATACAAGAAGTTGGTGATCGTTACCGAACGATGCTGACCCCCCGTGCAGCCGATTGCAACAGTGAAATGATTTTTCCCCTCTTTCTTGTATTGTTCGAATGCATAGTCCAAAAATGATAGTAATCGCTTGATAAATTCTTTTGTTTCTTCTTTTTCCATCACATAGTTATATACACATGCATCATCTCCGGAATATGGACGAAGCTCTATTTCCCAGAAGGGATTTGGCAAAAAACGTACATCGATCATCAGATCCGCATCCATTGGCACACCATATTTATATCCAAATGATACAAAAGATATAGAGAATATCGGCATAGCAGAGCGTGAAAAGTACTGCTGCAATTTCTTTTTAAACTCTTTTTCTGACAAGAATGTTGTATCGATCGATATGAAAGAATTGTTGCTGTTTTTAGCAAACATTTGTCTTTCTACTGAAATTGCTTCATCTAATGTATTGCATGTATTGCTCAACAACAGCGGATGCATGCGCCTTGTACTCTTATAACGATGCAGGATTGCAGCATCACTTGCATCTAGAAATAATACGGAAACAGAAATATTCTGTCCGCGCAGCCCGCTTAAAAAGGCTGGAAAATCAATAGCATTGGTACTAAGAACAATATAGCTGTACCTCGGATCTGTAGAACTCTCTATCATATCACCGAGTGCTGAGATCATCTGCACTGGGAAATTATCCATAATATGGTATCCCATATCTTCTAAGATACGACAAGCAGTAGACTTACCTGCGCCTGACATACCACTGACAAGGATCACTCTTTTCTGTTTACCTGTTTCCATATACACCACCCCGTTCATTCTAACATTACAAAACGGGGTATACAACGGCAACGGGCGTGCCAAAAAAAGTCATCCCGCAGGATGACTTTATTCTTCGTATTTTCTACGATCTGGTGATAGATTATCGCAAAAAAACCGTACGGTAACATTGCGGTCGATCTCATGCGAAGATAAATTCAAGTAACAATCTCCTTCTAACATGCATGCACGTAATGCATGACATGCTGCTTCTAGATCTCCACCGCATTCAGCAATCTCCATACTTGCTAACTGACCCGCATTCATATCTAGAGCATTCCATCCATTTTCATGAAATTCCTGCTTTTTGAAAGGCTTAATTGACTAAGAGTGGTCCTAGTGGTTATGTTTCGTTAGATCAGC
>CAUWCC010000028.1:0-22592 GCA_963556805.1 uncultured Bulleidia sp.
TATCCAAGAATCATGCAAGGGATCCAAACCTAAAAATAGAAAAGCTCGCCATAGAGGCAAGCCATCTTGCTATAGAGGAATATCCCGTGAAAAAGTATGCATCGTCACCACAACTGATCGTACTTCCCATGAGATATTCAAAGCTGTCGGCTTAGCTAAGCCAACACAGAGAAGTATACTCGAAAACTTTGAAGAAAGCATCGAAAAAGGTTCTATATTGTATGTGGACGGAACAAATTCCTATGATCGGCTGGCGGATAAGTGTCTTTGTGGTATAAGTCATTTGATTACAAAATCCTCATATAACAAAGTAGAACATCTGAATAATGTAAATGCAATTCATCGTATGATTAAAAATTGTATTCAAACCTACAGAGGCATCGCAACAAAGTATATACATAGATACTGTGCGTTATTCAGATTTTTAAGAAAATTTTTGGATATGGACAGAAATGAAATGGCAGATCAGCTTTTGCAATTTCATAAAACACAAATCCAGGACATACATATGGAAAAACTAAAGAATTATCACATATTTGGGTGCTGATCTAACGAAACATAACCACTAGGACCACTCTTAGTCAATTAAGCCATAAAAAAATCCTCAACATGTCTAAGCAGTTATCCAGTGAGAATTGTCGCCAAACAAAGTTCTGAATAACTGCTTAGACATTAACTTTCTTTGGCTCATTTATTATATCTTATTATTTTGTTCATTCACAAAAATAGCTAATCTGCAACCACACGATTGTAGATTAGCCGATTTTAAAAAAACAAGAGATTTCTAAAAAAGAATAATGCATGACACAATATGCTGTATTCACAAAACATTGATAGATATACAACACAAAAAGCTTCAAAAAACACATTGGTATCATGTTTTTTACTTGTGATGGTTTATGGTATGATTTTCTGATCCTGGTATGGCACCAAATTTCTTCTTATATTTTTTAATCTAACAATAGAAAATCATTGCCTACCAAAACAAGAATATGAGCAGTATCAAACAAACTTTTCTGCATTATAATAAGACTACCTATGATGAAGAAATATTTAAATGTTATGCTGTTATCTTCCCTTCTCGTAATACCTGTACCAGTACACGCAGAAGAGCCTCTTGAGAAACCACGTTCTTTAGATGATCGTGTACATGAAGTGTTGGATCATTATTGTATGTCAGATGATACTGTAGCAATTTCTTATTACAATACTGTTTCACGTGAAACATATAAACTGAATGATGATACATATATGTTTGCAGCAAGCACATACAAACTACCTCTCAACATGTATTACTACATGAAACAAAATGCAGGAGAACTAAATGATGACTCTATGATTAACGGATACCGTTTAGCAGATGCTCATTATCTGTCTATCGTAAACTCCGATAATGATTCCTCCGAAGCATTAATGAATGGTCTTGGTTCCTATAAGACATATAAAGATCTCATGATGACAACATTTGGTGATGACTATTACCGTGATATAAGCCATGCTGATCCTATACTTTATCAGGATAATGACTATCCTGCTGGATTTCTAATGAATGTGCTGCAATATTTATATACACACCAAGCTGATTTTCCTGAATTATTAGGTTATATGTCATCACCAGATCAAATCAATGCTGTGGCTAAGACAATACCAGAGGAGATCACGGTATATCAGAAACAGGGTTGGTATACCAATGTTAATACTGTTGCAGAGATCGTTATGGCAGATCAGCCCTATCTTGCAGTTATTTTGATCGATGATCCAAATGGGAATAGTGTAAATGCATTAGCAAACCTAAATAGTACGATATATGCATATGCACAGGAAGCAGCAGCTTATATGCGTTCTGTAGTACCTGGTACAAAAGCAAGAAAAACATCTGTTAAAACCTCAAAAACAGAAGGTATGACTAGATTACATATACAAATAGACTTATTCAAAATCTTGGTATTCTATGGAACAATAGTATTACTGCTAGTCGATATCGTATTGGTAATTCGAAGCATACGAAATCAATAAAGGCCGGTTCTCTCTGATAGAGAAACCGACCATTTTTTTTGTTATTCAGCAGCTTCTTCCGCTTCTGCAATCTCTTCTTCCTCTTCTGGAGAAAGGATAGAAATCGTAGATACCTTAGAATCTTCCTTTACATCAATAACTTTGACACCCATTGCGGAACGTCCATAAACGCCGACCTGTGTCAGTGTGATACGGATAACGATACCATCATTTGTCATGATCATGCAGTCTTCATCACCATCTACCGAACGCATACATACAAGCGGACCTGTCTTTTCAGTCAGATTTGCAGCCTTTACACCCTTCGCACCACGGTTTGTCATACGATATTCATTGAGATCTGACTTCTTACCATAACCATTCTCACTAACTGTAAGAATATATTTGCCCTCACTATCTGTAGCCATGCCGATAACGGAACAACCATCTGTATTGAAGCCCTTCACACCCATAGAAGATCTTCCGCTAGGTCGGATCGTATCTTCATTAAAGCGAACTGCCTTGCCGTTGGAACCTGCGATAATGATCTCATTATGACCATTTGTAGCACGTACATAGGCAAGTTCATCATCTTCCTTGAGGATAATGGCACGTTTACCATTACGCATGATACTGTCAAATTCCTCAACGGGAGTACGTTTTACAATACCATTCTTAGTAACAAAGAACAGGAACTTGCTATCCTCTTCCTCTGTCTTGTACGGTACCATTGCCTTTACCTTTTCATTTTTGTCCATAGCGATCACATTGATGATCGGAAGACCCTTGGATGTCCTAGAGAAAGCAGGAATATTGAAGCCTCTGACTCTAAATACACGGCCCTTATCTGTGAAAATCAGAAGATTATCATGTGTAGACATGTTAATGAACTGTTCGATAACATCATCTTTATTCAATTCCATGCCCTTGATACCTCTGCCACCTCTATTTTGGACACGGTATGTATCTGTTGTCAGTCTCTTTACATAGCCGTTAGATGACAATGTAATGATGACATTCTCTACTGGAATGAGATCTTCATCTTCCATATCTGCTGGAGCATCAATGATTTCGGATCGTCTAGGAGAACCATACTTATCCTTGATAGCAAGCAGCTCATCCTTCATGATCTGAATAACTCTTTCATGATGAGAAAGGATATCCTTCAAATCAGCGATCGTGATCAAGAGTTCCTGATATTCATTTTCAATCTTCTCACGTTCCAGACCTGTCAATCTCTTAAACTGCATATCCAAGATAGCCTTTGCCTGGATCTCATCCAAACCAAAGTTATCCATCAAGTTTGTCATAGCAGTTACAGGGTCTTTACTACTGCGAATCGTATGGATGACTTCATCCAAATTATCTACTGCAATACGCAGGCCTTCCAAGATATGGGCACGATTTTCTGCTTTTTTGAGGTTATATACTGTTCTACGTGTAATAACTTCATCCTGGAACTTGATATAACCCTGCAGCAGCTCCTTCATTGTTGTCTGACGCGGAACACCATCAAACAAAACAACGTTATTTACATTGAAGTTAGACTGCAATGGAGACAACTTATATAACTGATTCAACAAGACTTCCGGTTGTACGTCCTTACGAAGTTCCAAAACAATACGGATACCCTTCATATTAGACTCATCACGAAGATCTGTTACACCTTCGATCTGCTTATCTCTTGCTAAAGCAGCAATTCTTTCTACCAAAGAAGCTTTATTGACAGCATAAGGGATCTCATGCACAACGATTCTCTTCTTACCATTCGGCATATCCTCGATATCCGTCTTCGCACGCATGACAATAGAACCTTTACCTGTTTCAAACGCTTTTCTAATACCAGATCTGCCCAAGATATAAGCACCTGTAGGAAAATCCGGTCCCTTGATGTACTGCATCAATTCCGTTGCTGTGATTTCTGGTTCATCTAATACCGCGATAAGCGCATCGATTGTTTCACTTAGATTATGCGGAGCAACATTCGTTGCCATACCTACGGCAATACCCATAGAACCATTTACAAGCAGATTTGGAAAACGGGAAGGCAGTACAACAGGTTCTTTCTCTTCACCATCATAGTTCGGAACCATATCTACTGTATCTTCATCCAGATCACGCAACATCTCTACAGCAATCTTGGACATTCTAGCTTCGGTGTAACGCATTGCGGCAGCACCATCACCATCCATGGAACCAAAGTTACCATGACCATCAATGAGGACTTCACGCATATTCCAATTCTGCGCCATGTATACCAAAGCACCATAGATAGAACTATCACCATGCGGATGATATTTACCCATCGTATCACCAACGATACGAGCACACTTACGATACGGCTTATCCGGACCGTTATTCATCTCATTCATGGCGAACAGAATTCTACGCTGTACCGGCTTCAAACCATCTCTAACATCAGGAAGTGCTCTTGCTACAATGACAGACATAGAATATTCTAGAAAGTCACGACGAATTTCCTTAGAAAGATTGGTCTCTGTAATATTGCCTGGATCGAAATTTTCTTCATCAAATTCCATAAAATCATCAAATCCCATTAGAGCCCCTCCTACTAGATATCAAGATTTTCTACAAAGTGTGCATTCTCAATGATGAAGTTCTTACGAGGTTCTACCTCTTCGCCCATCAACATGCTGAAGTTACGATCTGCTTCCTCAGCATCATCGACCGTAACACGAATCAATGTTCTATTCTTTGGATCCATTGTTGTTTCCCAAAGCTGTTCTGGATTCATCTCACCAAGACCTTTATATCTTTGAATAGAAACTCTACTGCCCATTTCATCCAAGATACTCTTCAATTGCCTATCAGTGTATGCATACTTCACACTCTGTCCCTTCTGTACTTTAAACAGAGGCGGCTGTGCGATGTAAATATATCCCTGTTCCAGAACAGGTCTTAAGAAGCGATAGAAGAATGTCAATAACAATGTTCTAATGTGTGCACCATCGACATCGGCATCAGTCATGATAACGATCTTGTTATAACGAAGTTTAGATGTATCTACTTCTTCCTTGATACCGCAGCCAAATGCTGTGATCATGGAACGAATTTCAGCATTGTCAAAAGCTCTCTCCTCCCTGGCCTTCTCTACATTCAAGATCTTACCTCTAAGAGGCAAAATAGCCTGATAGTGAGAATCTCTGCCCTGCTTAGCAGAACCGCCGGCGGAGTCACCCTCGACGATATAGATCTCGCAAATACTTGCATCTTTAGAAGAACAATCTGCTAACTTACCAGGTAAAGAACCAATCTCTAAAGGATTCTTTCTACGTGTTAATTCTCTAGCTTTCTTAGCAGCAAGTCTTGCTCTGCTGGCAAGAGAACACTTTTCTACGATCAACTTAGCTTCATCCGGATTCTCCATCAAGAATTTCTCTAATTGAGAACCAAAAATATCAGAAACGATCTTCTTTACTTCTGTATTACCAAGCTTTGTCTTTGTCTGTCCTTCATACTGCGGATCAGGATGCTTAACGGAGATAACTGCAACAACACCTTCTTTACAGTCATCACGAGATAAATTTGGGTCTTTATCTTTTAAAAGCTTAGCACTACGTGCATAGTTATTGATGACACGATAAATAGCCATATCAAAACCATCTAAGTGCGTACCACCTTCACCTGTATTGATATTATTACAGAATGTATAAACACCCGGATTATAACCATCGTTATACTGCATAGCGACTTCTACCTGAATGTCATTCTCATATCCTTCTGCATAAATAATATCTGGATGAATAATATTCTTGCCACGATTCAAAAATTCAACATACTGTTTCAAACCACCTTCATACATGAATTCATAATGACGATGTTCCTCTTCACCAGTACGTTCATCATTGAATACGATACGAATGCCCTTATTCAAGAAAGCAAGCTGTCTTAAACGATTACGGATCGTATCATGATCATATACTGTCGTCTCCGTAAAGATCGTAGGATCTGCTTTAAAACAAACTGTAGAACCGTGACGCTCTGGATCACACTTGCCGATGACCTTCAATGGAGCAGTCGGATGACCGCCATTTACAAATCTGACATAGTATTCTGATCCCTCATGATATACCTTAACTTCCAACCAAGAAGACAAAGCGTTAACGACCGAAGCACCAACACCATGCAGACCACCAGAGATCTTATATGCACCGCCGCCGAATTTACCACCGGCATGAAGTACTGTAAAAATCGTTTCGATCGTAGACTTGCCTGTCTTAGCATTCATACCTGTAGGCATACCACGACCATCATCCTCAACCCGAACAATATCGCCTTCTTCAATCGTTACTGTAATCGTAGTAGCATAACCAGCCATTGCCTCATCGATACCATTATCTACGATCTCCCAGACAAGATGATGAAGACCCTTGGAAGATGTAGATGCGATATACATACCAGGTCTTTTACGAACAGCTTCCAATCCATCTAAAACCTGAATTTCAGAGTCATTGTAATCTTCCGTTACTTTCATATCGAGTTCTTCACCGATTACAGCATTTCCAATATCAGAAAAAGCTGCATCATGCAAAGTTTCTATGTTTTTATCTGCTTCGTTCATTGAAATCCTCCTGTCTGACAGTACCATTCTCTACAACATACATATGGATACCTGTATGCATCATAAACGATGGTACATGTGCTGCTGTGAGAATACATTGTGATGACGTAGAAACGAGTGAGATCAACCGCTTTTGTTTCTGTGGATCTAACTCAGATAAAACATCATCCAGAAGAAGCACAGCATCCTCTCCTGTTACTTTCTTTATATACCGATGCAACGCAAGCTTAAATGCCAGCATCGTCATTCGCTTTTGACCTTGTGAAGCATTTTCAGATAAATTACGTCCATTCATCAGAAAGATAAGATCATCACGATGAATTCCTGTTACTGTTACTCTATTTTCAATATCTTTATTGGTAGAAGCTTTATGCATATCTGCAATATATTGCTTAGAAGTGTTTTCATAGCAGCATTTATATATAACTTCTACATGTGTATCTTGATCCCCTGATAAAGAAATATATAAATCACTTAATACAGTATTGATCGCATGGCAGAATTGAATGCGTTCATTGACGATAACAGCTTCTTCAACACTCATCTGTTCACTTAAAGTATCAAGGTACATACGATCTGTATGATTTTGTTTTAAAAACAAATTGCGTTGTTTTAATAAAGCTTGATACCGATTTAAACAAATAAGATAACGATTGGAGATTTTTGTTATTTCTTGATTGATTAACCTTCTTCTCTCTTTTGGGGGATCTGCAAAAATGCGCAGATCATCTGGAGAAAATAAAATAACGTTCAATTGTCCAATAAATTCACTGCTTTTATGTACAGGTGTCTTTTGAACGAGCAATGTTTTTCCTTTCGGTGTGATCACCGACTCTATAACATGCTTTTTTCTATCTTTCACAAAAGAACAACGAATATCTGCAAATCCTTGATCATAACGAATCAATTTACGATCATCTATAACACGATGCGATCTTGTCAAAGATAGATAAATAAGACTCTCTAAGAGATTTGTTTTGCCCTGTGCATTTCGTCCAGCAATGAAATTCAATCCAGGATGAAAAAGAACTTCACAATCCGCATAATTTCTAAAATTACGCAGTTTGAGATCTGTTATTTGCATCAGCCGATCTCGTAACTTCTTCCATCAATAACAACAACATCACCAGGACGCAGTTTACGACCACGACGATTTTCGCGTTCACCATTTACTGTGATATCCCCAGTTGTTGCAATGAGCTTAGCCTGCCCTCCGGTAGAAGCTTCACCGCATAATTTTAAGAACTGCTGAAGAGTAATATATTCTGTTGTGATTTTAATCATGAGAACTCCTTTTTAGGGTTAGACCTTCTTCAAAATTATACCATAAAAGCATGAAAAAATCCCTTAATCAAGCGTGATTCTAAGAGATGGAAAGTGCTTGTTAAGGGATCGTAAATTTAAGCTGAAATATTAGTTATAAGTACGGATTGGAAGAGCTAATTGCAAGATGGAATCATCATCTGGATTTTGCATAACAAATGGTTTCATATCACCTACAAAATGCATGACGATTTTATCACCTTTTAAAGCCTTAGCAGCTTGCATGACATAGGATGCACAGAAGCTGATATCAAGTGGTTTACCTTCGAAAATTGCGCCTTCACTCATTAAGGACTGCTGGAAATCACCGATTTCTTGGCTTCTATTGGAAAGAATGACATCGTTGTCGCTGCACTGGAGACGGTTGATGACCATATTGTCATTTTTAATGAACATAGAACGGTCTAATACATTCATTAAACTAGAACGTGACAAAGTTAAAGTGTAGTTGAACTGAGATGGGATCAAACGATCTGTATCTGGGAAGCCACCTTCCAGTAAACGAGATTGTAATACAGTTGTATCTGTGAAGAACTGGATTTTCTTGTCACTTACAGCAATAGAAATGACATCAGAGGAAGATAACAAGATGGATTTTGCTTCATTCATACTCTTAGAAGGTACTGTAATGCTGAATGAGGCATCGTTTTCAAATGGGATTGTTTTTTTTGCAAGGCGATAAGAGTCTGTAGCAACACATGTTAATGTGTGATCTTTTAAAACAATGTTAAGACCCTTTAAAACAGGCTTAGTATCTTTATCCGATGCGGCAAAGACTGTTTCTTCAATGGATTCCATCAAAGTGCGAGAATCGCATCTAATGACGGTCGTAGGACGTGTTAGGTCGATAGTAGGATAATCTTCTACACGAATACCATTGATACGATATTGTGCATGTTCACCTTTAAACATAGTTAAGGCACCATCAATGATTTCTACATTTACAACATCTGAATCGATTTTATGAACGATATCAAGGATGTACTTAGAATCAATGACGACACCACCTTCAGAAACTATATTAAGATTGAGATCTTTATCTTTTTCATTGGAAAGATTGATCACGATTGTAATGTCGTTATCACTGCCAGTTAAAGTAAGACCATTCTCTTGTGATACTACAAGTTTAATACCTTTGAGAGCTGGTACGGGGTTTGATGATGAAATTGCATGGTTAACATTTACTAATGCTTCGTACAATTTGGATTTTGAGACTGTGAAGTTCATTTTGCTCCTCCTGTATATATATATTTATTAGTCTTATTACTATTAAGAGTGTTGATAAAGTGGAAAACTTCCGAAAACCGCATATTTTCCACAAAAGTGAAAAGATTTCTCCTGTGGGGAAAATGTGGAAAAATGTGGAAAACTACACCCCTAGTGATTTCTCTATTTCTTTGATCGCGGTTGCCATAGAGCTGTTTGTCTTGATATCTTTTTCAATTTTCAGACAGGAACTGATGATCGTAGAATGATCGCGGCCGCCAAACTCGTCACCGATCTTGTTATACTGCAGATCCAGTAATTTCCTGCAAAGATAGATCGAAATATGGCGGGCATTGGCAATGTTTTTTGTACGTGTCTTTGATGTGATCTGCTGGTGTGTCAAACCGTAGTAATCAGCAACAGCACGAATGATCTTTTTTGGAGAAAGACCAGTTTTTTCCGATACAACGGCTTGTGACTTCAAAGCTTCCATGATTGTTTCAAAGCGGATCACACCACCATCCGGCTGGAATTGGATGGCATAGAACAATACACGGTTCCAAGCACCTTCCAAGTTACGTACATTACCAGAGAAATTAGAGGCAATGTAGGCTAGACCTTCTGGATCGACATCATCTATACCATAGCCGCTCTGCTTGATCTTTACTTGCAGAATAGCCAAAGATGTTTCAAATTCAGGGGAATCCATACCTACTGGAAGACCTTGGTTAAAGCGTGAGATCAAACGATCTTCCAAACCACGGATCTCATTTGGCTGACGATCGGAAGCAATCACTACCTGTTTATGGTTGTTGATCAGTTCATTATAGATAGTAAAGAAGATCTCATGTGATTTTTCCTTACCTGCGAGGAACTGAATATCATCGATTAAAAGCAGATCTATACCATACATGTACTTTTTGAATTTCTCTATTTTATTCTCACGAATGGCATTGACTACTGTTTCTACAAACTTCAAAGATTCTGTATAATAAACTTTTTTTGTAGGGTCGCTCTTTAATACAAAATTGGCAATAGACATTAATAAGTGTGTCTTACCAAGACCGGAATTACCATATATAAAGAGTGGATTGAAGAATTGTCCAGGTTTAGCAGCACATGCCAAAGCAGCCGCATGGCTCTCACGATTACAGTCACCAACAACGAAATTGTCAAAAGTGCGGTCACTCTGAATCGGCATTGACTGGAATTCAAGGATATCATCATTTGTCAGGTCATCCGTAACCTGTTCTTTTTCATATTTTTCTAGATCTTTTGAAAGACAAGCTTCCAATTCCAGCGGTTGTGTAATATCCAAAATATCCGATAAAGCGGATTTAATGGAAGGAAATTCTGAGTTGATCAACTGCTGGCTTACGATATCGGGGACTTCGATGATCGCTTTTTGGTTTGTTACATCATAGAGACTACAGTTCCTATAGAAGTTGTCTATGATCACTGGGCTGACGTTGCAGTTGGTCATTAAATACTCTAAGACCCGATTCCAAAGATCTAAGAGATATTGGTCCTTACTGTTGGTCATACATACTCCTTCATTTTTTATATATAGTGCACATGTATTTTAGACATTCCACATTTGAATTGCCACACTAAAATGTTGAAAACTTAATTTTCCACAGTAAAAAACAGGTTAAAATCAAGCATAACTATCAACATTTCACCAGTTTTCCACAAAGTGCTAAATGTGGACAATTTGGGGAAAACTATTCAACACTGTGGAAAAGTGTTGCTTTTGTTGAAAAATCCTTCAATGAGGTAAAATTTCCACAAATTATCAACATTGATATTTAGCATAAAAATCAAGTTTTTTGAGTTTTCCACAGTTTTCAACATATGTGGAAAACTCGCTTTGTGGAAAGTGGAAATCCATGTGGAAAACCTATGGTGGGCAACTCTGAATTTTGTTTTTATCCACATATTTTTTTGCCCTATAATTAGGTTGTTTTCCTATTGTGGATAATTAATCCGATAAAATAAAAACTTTTCCCACATTTGGGGAAAGTTTTTTAAACTCGGTCTTCTGTAGGTGTGGTTTTTTAGAAGGTGCTGTGTCCACCTTTTGGGGTGATATATTTTTGAAGATCAATATGTAATTTATAGAGTACTTGTTTTTTTCTGATCTTGAAGTACAGTGATCAAGCTGTGGGAAGTCATCTATTGTTTAGACCTCCATAAATGCCGTTTTTAAGCAGATTTTTGATTTGAATGGATTATGTGTCATCATTGATAGAACTAGACGTAAAACTGCTTTTTTAAGCCCTTGTATCCAGCATATTGTATTGTACGAAAGGTAAGTTACTATGATTGTAGAATATATAGGAGGTAAAGCATCTGTTTAAGATCATGGTTTATTCTGCAGATTCTATCCAAAATTACCACATGGAAAAGAAAAGTATGATCGGTATTGCTATTGTGTTGCCCTTTCTCGCATCACTTGCATTGGCTTACAAGCTTTTCTCCATACATCTTGTTCTTATCTTTCTTATGGTTATTGCAATATTGGGTTTTGAATTCTATTGAGCTAAGAAGATGGTAACAGTGACAGATCAAGTCATTCTTAACCAACCTTATGACAAGGGATAGAAGTTTAAATACATAAACTTACTCTTTCTTGTCTTAGTTATGGTAATGATATTAGGGTGGTGAACTGCTCTGATTGTGGCATTTGCAACAGAAAGGAGGACCGCCGCACAAGCATACGATCCTCCTCATTTTTTTTGTCATCAATAACGTACTCTTACAAAAACAGCTGTTCTCAAGAAACTGTGGGAACAGCCGTTTTATATTTGTTTTACAGATCAGTCGATATTTTCGTCTTCTACGTAACGGATGCAGATATGTCTTCTGCTTCCCTCACCTTCAGACTCTGTTCTGATGTTATGCCATTCATTCAACTGCTGGTGAATAACCTTACGCTCATCATTCGGCATCGGATCCAACTCTACATCTACATGAGATTTCTGAACCTGCTTTCCGATTCGTCTAGCCATAGATCTTAACTTAGCATAACGCTCTTCTTTGTAATGGTTAACATCAATCAACACATTAATACGATTCTTAAATTCCGCATTCACTGCAGCTCTCACAATTGTATTAAAAGCAGCAAGTGTTTTGCCCATCTTGCCGATAAGCACGGCATTATTGTCCGCATTGAGGTTAATGATGAGACCATCTTCTGTCTCTTCGATTGCTACCTCAATATCCAGATCGATACCAGTGAAGAAATTGCCAAGATAATCAAAGATGAATTCCTTAATGTCCTCACTATTGTAAGCTTCAATAGCGATACCATTCTCATTCTCTTCCTTCACATAGTGCTTCAGTTCTTCAACAGAACAATCCTTGTCTTCTGCTGCTGCAGCCAAAGCCTCATCTAATGTTGCACCTGTATATTCTGTCATCTACGGGAACTTCCTTTCTTCTCCTCCTGCATGTCAATGTACTTCTGTACAAGAACAGTCTTCAGGATGTTTACAATGGAATTGATCGTCCAGTAAACAGTCATAGCTGTCGGCCACATAAGACCGAAACCGAGGATCATGATCATCATATAGATCTGCATGAACTTACTCTGCTTAACAGGTTCCGGCTTACGGTGATGCTTAGCAGCGATCTTTTCTGCCTTAACCTTTGCAAAGTGCTGTGGTACCCACATAGAAAGGAACTGGCAGATACCCATGAGAACGAAGATAGCAATGTAGAGCCATGCACCTTCCTGCAGACCCTGCAGTGGTGAAAGCTTCAAGTTCAAACCAAGGAATGTACCATTAGCTACAGCAGAAGCTCTCTGTACAGCCATATACATAGCCATGATCAATGGCAGCTGGATGAAGGAAACAACTAATGTACCGAATGGGTTGATGTGATGCTTCTGATAAAGAGCAGCAGTCTCCTGTGCCATCTTATTCTTAGAAAGAGCATCATCTCGACCTTCATACTTACGCTGGATCCTCTCCAGTTCCGGCTGGATCAACTGCATCTCCTGCATACCTACAGTAGATTTGAATGTTGCAATAGCCAATACCGCATTTACAACGATAGTGATTAAAGAAATTGCAATACCAACACCGACATATGGTGTTAAGAAGTTGATCAGCTGAGCCAAAGGCCAAACGAAGAGAGCACTGAACCAACTCTCATCCGCCATTACCGAACGGAAGGCAGTGCTTGGTTCGATCAGGATGATCTGACCGTTCGCATCTGTAGGAACAGTACATCCTGTTAAAGTTACTGCTACGCCGACCAAGAGTGCAATAGTCAGTAATTTCTTTGTACGAGGGGTAATTTTCATCATATTCTCCTAAACATATAACTACTTTATTTTAGCGTTATAAAGCAGTTTTTCCAAGTTCTTTTTATTCTCCTCATAAGAGCGATCACGGTAGCCGTAACGCAAGATCAAGATGCCGTCAAAGTCATAGTTTGCAAAATCGATCAACTCCTGGCACATCATTCTGACTTGTCTCTTATATAAATTACGATCTACTGCATGTCCCATCTTCTTGGATAGAGAGATACCGAATCTAGCTTCATCTTCTGCTTTTGGACTGTAGTAGAAGACAAAACTACTGTTAACCTTCTTTTTTCCGGAATGGATCAGCTTCTGAAACTCCGGAGATTTTCTTACTCTGTTCTTTTTCTTCATAATAGTCTAAAAAAAACCACCGGGTTGGTGGTTTCGTTAAGCAGAAAGAACCTTTCTTCCCTTTGCACGGCGTCTAGATAAAACCTTACGACCGCCAACAGTTGCCATACGGGCTCTAAAGCCATGAGTAGCCTTGTTTTTCTTTTTGCTAGGCTGGTATGTTCTTTTCATTTCATGCCACCTCCTAATTTCTACATGTAGAACAAACGCTTATATATAATAATTGGGCGTTAAGTCTATGTCAAACCTGTAATTATAATTTTCTTTATAATTAGTATGAAAAAAGGGCTTTCAGCCCTATTTCACATTGTAATATTCTTCCATAGTCATAGCAGGATCTTCTGCATACATTGCTTTTGCTTCATCTACCCCTACAAAACGATAATGCCAAGGTGTGAAGTTATATCCTGTGATCTTCTCTTTTCCCTCTGGATAACGCAGGATAAAACCATACTCATGCGCATGTTCCTGGAGCCACTTGCCAGCATCTGTTTTGGCAAAAGATGTACTTGGCTTTACTGTATCTGTTGAATCAGAGAAATCCACAGCAAGACCTAACTGGTGTTCACTATAACCAGCCTTCTCACATGTCATAGAAGCTGTTGCTTCACCTAAAGTTGCTACAGAGGAATACTCTAATTCCTGTTCCTTATACGAACGGTATGCTGTTGTTACATACAATGTTACCCCAGCATCCTTTGCTGCTTTGACCATTTCCTCCAGCTTAGCTGCAGGTTCTTTACGAAGGGTAATAACACCAGCCGTACTTTCCACATTCTCCGGATCTACCAAATCATCCGGAACAAAGCCAGCAGATAAAACACCCACTTTCTTATTTAGAAGATACTGGTAGGAATTCACATCAGCACATGTATCCGGAACATCAACTGGTGCTTCAGATGTAGATACAGATGCATTACTCTTGAAAGCAGATATTTCATTAGAATTATCATCGTTAAAATGAAGTACGATACCTGTCAGCAAGCATACGGAGAGGACAACAATCAGAACAATGACTACATTTTTAAGATTTAAAGGATTTTTTTTCTTCTCTGTCATAATGCCGCCTTTCCAAAATACAAACTAAAACTTATTATAATGATACCTAATCGTGAGAAAAATGCAAATTATCACATAATTTCACATAATGATGATGAACCAAATGTTAAAGAAATCGCAATGTACGTTATAATGATATAAGACAAGAGAGGTTCTACAGTATGGGTATATTATTATTGTTATTATATATCGTTATCATCGTAATGCTTTTTAAGACATTTGCTATGAGAAAGCAGAATAAGAAGATGAATAAGATCATTGATCTCATCAAAATGCTGGAAGAGAAAGATGCATATTTCACAAGAGCAGATGAATGCATTGCCACAGCTGCTTCTGAGGAAGAAAAGACAAAGTTTATTGTTTTAAAGTTGTGGGGTCTTAGTTACCACAAGATGTATTCTGAGTTTTTAGGTTTGTTAGAACAGCTGGATATTACAACACTTGTTCCAAATCAGAATGATCCGCACAATGATGATTCTTTTTTCTATCTTGTGCTGGCAATTCCTAATATTTTACAGGCTAATAATAGATGGGATGAGATCAAGGCTTTGCAGGATAAAATCTCAGCTAATTTGGATTTGTTTAAGAATAGATTGGATTATCAGATTGGTCAGTATTGCTTGCAGTACTATAAAAACGAAGGTGATAAGGGCTTTGCATTCTTTGAAAAAATCATGGATGGTGAATACGAAGGTCTTCGTTATGATAAACAGTTGATCGGTCTTTATAAGCAGACGGTGGCGGTCATGTTGTTGAAGCAGTATGAAGAGCGTGATGATATGGAACACTATGATGAGATGAAGTGCATGTGTGAGAATTATCGTCAGACTAGAATTGGTGAGATGTGGTTGAATAACATGGGTATTATTCTTGGAGATGGACCAGATAGTATTCCAGATGTTCAGTCCAATGATAATAAGACAGAGGATTCAGTTGTAGAAATAGAGCAGAAAACGAATGAGGAAGAAGTGAGAGATCTTGCAGATGGTATCGAAAGCGGAAGTTCATTCGGTAGTGTAGATGAGGAGAATGATAAATGAAATTGATCGTTGGTCTTGGCAACCCAGGAAAAGAGTATGAGAAGACAAGGCACAATGCAGGGTTTATGGCAATGGACCTGTTGGCAGATCGTGTTCATGCATCGGTAAGTACAAAGAAGTTTAATGCTTTGATCGAAACGGTGCATATTGAGGGACAGTCTGTTTTGTTGATGAAGCCGATGACATATATGAATGAGAGTGGGAGTGCAGTAGCGCAGGCAGTGAATTTCTATCATATTGATCCAGAAGATATTCTGGTCATGCATGATGATATGGACCTTCCTACTGGTTCTCTTAGAATTCGTAAGAAGGGTTCTTCTGGTGGTCAGAAAGGTATGAAGAATATCATTGATTGCTTGAAGACATCTGATATTGCTAGAATTCGTATTGGTGTAGGTCATTCTGCTAGAGGAGATCATGATAAGGTTCCAGATTGGGTCTTGTCTCCTGTTCCAAAGGCAGAGAGAGAGGTATTTGATACAGCTTTAAAGGGAGCTGCAGATGCTGCATATGATTGGGTATCTCGTCCTTTAGAAGAAGTAATGTCTAAATACAATATCAAAGTAAAGTAAGAAGAAGCAGAGATGCTGTGTGTGCATTTCTGCTTTTTTTTAGAAAAAGCCCACCGTGGCAGGTGAGCTTATATATGATCTTTGATGATATGTATATATTGTGAACGAGCAAGCAGCAGGAATAGAGGTATACATACAGAAAGAATGATAACAGAGTATTTACTATGAATAAGTATCGTCTGCAGACCTATCGGCAATACATACAATGCAAAGCAGATACATAGTGATCCTATGATCGCTTGCATAAACGTAAGCTTCTTTTCGACCTGCATTGTACAAAGAGCCATATTGACGAATAAAAGGAATAATGTCGTAAAGAACATGAATAGATATACCAAGATAGGTGTACTTATATGGAGCAATAGCTGTTATTCTTCCTGGATAGTTTTAAGCCAATGACGCATCAAAATGATATTTCAATGTCAGATTTGAAAACTGGATTACTTAGTATTATTACTGACGCACTCCCACTAATAATTTTCGTGGAATCATTGTACTTACTGTATACTGGATTTGCGCCATTACAAACATCGTGGCAGATAACAGGATCGCTGTAGTTTGTATCAATGCCGTGCGTGGCAGTTATAAACGTACCTCTTACAGATGAGTGTTGATGTATAACAGATGCAGTAGTAAATAACGAAGCTCCCAATCCATTTCCAATATTGTAAAGTGAATGACTATAATTATAAGCAACTCCATTATGAATAAAAGTCCCATAATCATATCCATTACCAGAGGCTCCTGGAGAACTATCTGCATTTACTGGTGTGATTAATGACATTGCCAAAATAGCAACAAGAGAGAATTTCTTTTTCATATTGTACCTCATTTATTTCATTTTCAAGGAAGCCTATGCCAGATGATCAATCAGCCGATTCAAAACACATAGAAGATTTTAATAGACGTATATGTGAGGAAATATAGCATGCCATATGGCAAAAACAAACATGTAGTGAAACTGTCCGTTCATAGTAGAAGAACAAACCAAATCATAATGCTTCTCAGAGGAAGCAGAAAATACTGTCACCATTTTTATACCATGTAGGGTAGTGCGTTAACATTTTACATCAGTGTCCTTTACTGTATCGTCTTACAAAATGTACCTGTTTTTCTTATACACACATAGAAAAGTAATATATCCTTCTTATATATTACGAAATAAAATATTGATGAAATCATGATAAATGCATCAATAACCACCATACTATCAGTACAATGAAGTAAAATGAACTTCCACAAATGATGAGATAACCTGTCTTATGTACATAGCGGTTCATGAAGCTGATTGAGAAGAAAACACTGCAGATCAATGTAAATAACAGCAAATACTGCATAATGAAAATAACAAGAAATGGTAACCATTCTGGCAATGCTGAGAATGATGACAAAGAACATGCCGGATAGAGCAGGTTATCAAAAGGCACAATAGAATGAATGCGGAAGACAAATGGAATAAACAGACCAGTTGTTAATAGCAGGGAATAGAATAATACATTTCTGGTCTTGCATATGCAGATGTCCTTTTGCTTTCCATATGCATTTTCAAGCATTACCATACCGGTTTCGTCTTCCATTGCACAATACAATGAAAAGACAAGTATGGACGCAATAACCGCAATAACGGTAGAAAGAAAACGATACTCTTTCGCCGTTATGCCTGACCAGTAACTGAATCCATCCAGATACACATAGGGCATATCATCCGCTAACATTTCATATTGGTTCTTTGCGCGCATGAAGCCTGCTTCATTGACTGTTTGCGGATTTCCAGAAGATGAAGCTTCCATGAGTCTTTCTTCTTCCTGTATGAGAAAAGCTTCCTTTTCTGCATTCTTTTCTCCACTTAACACTTCACTATAGCGCTGGTAAGACATCATTTCTGCAGAAGGATAATAGACAAAAGACAGACTGTGGTAGATTTCTATACCTGCCGCAATAACCAGTACAAATGCAGTAGCACTATGTTTCCAGAACCGCTGCCTTTCAAAGGAGGCAAGTGTTTTACCAAAGCGCAATCTGTTCATCAATCCGTTATTTCTTTCTTTTGCCCCAAAACTTTTCAAACAGTAGAAGTGATATGCAGTATAACCACATATGCCACAAATCAAAATCACATATAACAGACAGAAGATGTGTTGTGGTAACAATAAACCAAACAGTGGCAGAACAAAGTCATGGCTGAAGAAGTATGGCGCATTATACATGGTGAAGAAGCTGAAACTGTCTATCCATATGTTTGTTGATGAACCTGTTAACCAGCCGAGCACAACAAATATCCCAATACACAGGGCTATTGTTCCATAGTGGTCCATGGAAGAAACAACCAGTACGATGAAGAAAACGACTGCCAATAATAAGAGCAATTGCCAGCTATAACATAAAAGGGAATAGGATAATACATTCATGGCAAAGGGAACAGTATGATATCCATAGACGCTTTGTATCGGTTCAAACAAGTGTGGAACACCAAGCCATACCGAGGCATACGTCCATTGTGCTATTACAAGTACCAGAAAGGTGAACCATGTTACAAACAAAACGGCACATCCCTTTTGTACGAACAGTTTTCTGAATCCCTTCATTGTTTTAAGCATGGCATGCATGCCATCTGCTCTTTCCTGGAAGAAAAGAATGATGGCAGAAGAAAAACTGGCAAGCAAAGCAAAAAGAAATGACACAGGAAAAGAAAGTACTGCTTCAGCAGTGATCTGATTTACGGGCTGTACTTTTATTCCGTCAAGTTTTTCATATATCTTTATTGCCCGTTCCATTTCTTTTACAGAAGTGCTGCTTTCTTCCCCAAACAAGCCAGAAGAAATCTTCAACTGCATTTCACCAATATAGCTTTCACGCCAATCCTGATATTGTTCAGCCTGCTCAATTCTTTTCAAAGCTTCACTTTCATAGGATACAGGTGCTTCAAACCCAGGAATCATCGGATAGTCTGTATTTCTTGCTTCAACAAGTTCTGAACGGGGCAGGGAAAAGCAATTTCCAATTGCTTTCATTTCTCCATTCTGCATAACGAAAAGAAAACTGTTCACAACCAGAAACAACAGTACCATCACTGGTATGACCTTTTGTGCTATCAATTTTGATAGTTCCCGTTTCATTGTTATTTCTCCTGGAAAAGATACTGGTAGACATCTTCAAGAGATGGTTCAGCAGGTTTTGTTTCAAAGGGAAGTGCATGATCTGTTATGATCCTTGCCACAACACCATGTTCTTCCCGGGAAACAGCAGTAATGATGCCATATTGTTGAAGGGCAGAAAGTTCTTCATCTTTGATATGGACAAAGAATACTTTGTCATTCAATAGAGCACGTAAGACATGTGGCTTTTCCTGATACAGCACATGTCCATGATCCATGACAATGATTTCCCTTGCGATATATTCTATGTCTGATACAACATGAGTAGATAGAATGACGATGCTGGACAATGCCATTTCCCCAATGAGGTTGCGTACGATTACTCTTTGTTCTGGATCCATTCCAGCAGTAGGCTCATCCAGAATGAGTACATCCGGGTGGTTGAGCATTGCCCCGGCAAGCATCAGCCTTCTCTTCATACCGCCAGAATATGCCCCGGCTTTTTTGTGTCTGTCATCCCATAAGCCAACCTTTTTCAAAAGAAACCGGATTTCTTTCTTTGCCTTTGTTTTATCCATTTCTTTCAAAGCCGCAATGTAGTACAGATATTGAAGTCCAGTAAAGAAAGGGTAGATCGTTTCACTTTGTGGCATGAAACCGATGTTCTTTCCCTGTGTTGACCACTTCTTTCCGTCATAAAGGATCTCTCCGCCATCTTTGGAAAGATTATCCGTCAATATGTTCATCAATGTTGTTTTGCCTGCACCATTTGGTCCAAGAAGTCCATAAATACCTTCTTCAAGAACAAGTGATACATTATCCAAAGCAACAAAGGAGCCATATTTCTTTGTGATGTGATCAATCTGCAGTTTCATACCATAACCTCAAATTATCTTAATGGAACAAATCCATCATAGTTTTCCTGGTAATAGTCTTCTTGTGAAAGCCAACCAAACTGACCATCGTGCATCAAACCTAAATACCCGTTCTCTGTTGTACGATATTTAGAATAGATATTTACTTCAGTGTTATTTTTATTTTCCATCATTATAGATGTGTTACCAGTTGTATTTCCTCTCATAAAGTATTTTTTATCATCGCGGTCTTTATAAATATAATACACATTTTGGCCAAAGATATTTGTAGAAATGATTATTTCATTTGTCTGATAGAGAAGCCTATCTTCTCCTGTATCCAGATCATAGAGGTGGATTTCATGTTCTGTACAATATGTCAGAAGATTATCTGCATTGATGTTTCCGTATATTGATGATTGTGCCAGTACTCCCTTTTCTTCATCTACAACAACTTCAGTTGTCAGATCTTTCAAATTCATTCTGTACAAAGCACTTGATGGTTGAGAGGTTTGCGGGTTATAAGGTATGTATTTTGAGACCATCATACATTTTCCATTACCACCAACAATACTCCAACTTTCTTTTGATGAATCATAGTGCAGAATTGTTCTTTCTTTCCTTGTTGAGAGGTTAATTTCTACATACGCAGTTGTATTGATACTGGCACCAGTCGGATTAGTATTATCATTGACCATCTGATCTACCCGCAGGTAGATGCAGTCATAGGAAACCATGATGCCCTGCATTGTGATGAAGTAATACTTATTATCTTCTGTCTTTGAAGCAACTTTTTTTAGTTCTGTTCTTTCATTCGTGATGGGATTCTGCTCAAAGAGAACCATACTTCCATCATCCATAGTGCGGATGTAATACCATAGATCTTTATAAGCTATGAATTCACTGGCATTACCAATATAGGATCCACAGTCTTCTGAATTGTGCTGGCAACCTGCCTTGGAACAGAAAACAGTAAAATCATCGGAAACTGAAGGATCACCATAGTACACTACACTGCCGGATGGTTTAAATACAGCATCACCTTTACCGGCAGAAATAGATTCCTGGAAACTTGTATGTATAGAGACCTGGTTTTCTATTTGTAATAGCGAATTATGTGTTATATCTTGATCAATTTTACTTGTGGAAGCGTTACCACAGCCGCACAACATAATTATACTTGTTGTAAGTAATAAAGTTTTATTCATAAGGCAATCTCCTTTTGATATAGAAAAGAAGCGGAATAAAACCACTTCTTTTCTACCAGAAACAATTGATTAATCAGTATACAATATTGATGTCAGATTTGAAAACTGGAACACTCAATATAGTAATTGAAGCACTTCCACTGATAATTCCCGTCGGGTCACTATATTGACAATATACTGGATTGGCATATGAAGTGCCGGCAACGGAATAATGTGTAACTGCACTACTGCTGTTTGTGGCAATGCCGTTACTTGCGGATCTAAATGTGCCTCTTACAGGAGAATGCTGGCGGGTTACCTTTGCAGGGGTATAAAATGATACCCCTAATCCACTTCCGGCATTGTAAAAAGAGTGATTGTAAGAAAAACTATCACCATTATGTTCAAAATTGCCATAGCTGTACCCATTCCCAGAAACTCTTGGAGAAATATCAGCGTTTACTGGTGTGACCAATGTCATTGCCAAAATGGCAACAAGAGAAATTATCTTTTTCATGAATTACCTCTTTATTTCTTATTCTGAAACAACTTTGTCAGATGATTAATTGATTGATTCAAAACATATAGAAAATTCTAATGGAAATATATAAAGGGAGACAGACAATCATATGGCAAAAAAATACACGTAGTGAGCAATGTTTCTTCTTATTAAAAGAACAAACCAAATCTGTCTGCTTCTCAGAGGAAGCAGATGGTACTGTCACCATTTTTATACCGTGTAGGGTTGTACGTTAACATTTGCTATCACTGTCCTTTATTGCATTACTATGCAGGATGAATATAGCGATTGACCCTATAGGAAGGGTGAATGAATTGGTTGCTGAATGTTCTAGGAGCAACTTCTTATCTATTAATAACATAGCAGATTTTTTGGGCAATTCAAACCCAATTTTTGCAAAACTATAAAAGTATAAACTATATTTTCATCTGTCTTTCATTTTGGCTTAATTGACTAAGAGTGGTCCTAGTGGTTATGTTTCGTTAGATCAGCA
>CAUWCC010000029.1:0-22208 GCA_963556805.1 uncultured Bulleidia sp.
AATAGCAAATATATTTATGAAACTTTACCCACCCTGGGTACAGAAGAGCCAAAAAGATTTGCTAAGTTACGATATACGGATTCTTCCATGACAGGTGTGACTGTTATTCCATAGTTCTGTTTCATAATCTGTTCGTAGTAAGAAACCAATTTTGTATTCTTCTCTATCAGCATCTTTAACAACACCAACTCATGGATACGTTTATAAGAAACAAGTTTCTTAGACATATATTCAATGACAAGTGATTCTTCTGTTGTTAGAGTGCAAGTATAATCTGGTTCAAACTTCTTTAAGAAAGCATAGTAAGAACCAAACTTATCAAAAATCTTTGTAACATCGATAGACCCATATTCTTTAAATTCCATTATTGTCGGTATCCTACCAAGTTTATATTTCAAAGAAGTATAAGAATCCTTAATAAGCTTTGTATCATTTGTTTTAGCAGCATCGATTGATGCATAAATTCTCGTCTTAGAGATCTCATCAAAATGAATTGTTGAACTACCTGGAATCACCCTATCTCCTTCCGTCACAAATCTACGCATTGCATCTTTGTTGTAACTACGATCTCCTGATAAAGCAATTGGGATCATAAAGTTATTCATATAGTTTCCAATGAAATCCAATACTACTACATATTCTTTTTCTGAATATTTACGTAGACCACGGCCTAATTGCTGAATAAAGATAACTGGTGACTCTGTTGGTCTCAACATAATAACTTGATTGATTTCCGGAATATCCACACCTTCGTTGAAGATATCTACCGTTAAGATATAATCAATCGCTTTTGGATCATCCGTTTCTGCTGTTAAACAATCAATGACTTTCTCACGTTCCTCTTGACTGTTCTCACCAGTCAAGACAGCTGTTTTATAAAATGTACCATCTTCTTTATGGCGAAGATTAAACTTGGCAGATAATTCTTTCGCTTCTTCTTTTCTACTGCAGAAAATCAAACCATGAACACGATCACCAGAATAGCCAAAATATTCTGCTTTCTTTAAAACATAATTTACACGTTCATCTGATACTAACGCCGAAAAGTTACGAACACCTGTATTATCATCAAACACATTTCCATCAATTGTTAAATCTGTGATTCCGAAGTAATGAAATGGACATAATAAATCTTCGTCCAGCGCTTGTTGTAGACGAATATCATATGCAATATTATGGTCAAAAAGTGAGTAAATATCATAATTATTGTTATCTGGAGAAGCAGTCATACCAAGCCAAAACTTTGGTTTGAAGTAGTTCATGATCTTCTGATAACTACTAGAACCTGCATGATGACATTCATCTAATACGATTGCATCGAATGTATTTACATCAAATTTAGTATATACATCAGGTTTTGACATCATCTGCATTGTTGCAAAAATAAAATCGCGATCTAAATCTTTGGCATTGCCAGTAACTAAACCAAATGTCTTAGTTACACCAAAAATTCTCTTATAGCTATACATTGCCTGCTTAGCAATCTGTTCTCTATGTACAATGAATAGCAATCTTTTAGGATGTAGCTCTCGCATAGCAAAAGCAGAGGCATATGTCTTACCAGTACCTGTACTACTTGTTAACAATGCCTTAGTAGCACCGTTCTTTACCATATTTACAACATTGTGGATGAATGCTGCCTGCATCGTATTTGGCTTTAGATTATTGAGGTTATGCTTCTCCATCAGGGCATCAACCTCTGCCTTTTCCCTCTTCCGCTTCTCCTTCTCTGCTTGATAACTATTTGTATAATCTTCTATAAAATCAGCGTAATCCTGTGTATTCTCTGCATTCCATAATGCATCAAATTCTTCCAGAATATTCTGAGCAAGCTCTCCCTGTTCAGTAGAAACGATCTTTGTGTTCCATTCTCTATTTCGTGTAATTGCACTCAATGTCAGATTAGAACTTCCGATAATGATCCTGTATATTTCTTCTTTCTTGAAAATATATCCTTTAGTATGAAAACCTCCCGTTTTGCCACTTGTACGAAACATACGCAGTTTGATATTTTTTAATTTTGCTAACTGTTTCAACGCTTCTGGTTCACTAAAAGTTAGGTAATCTGTTGTTAAGATCTCACCCGGAATCCCTCTTTCTTCCAATTCCAACAAAATTTGTTTTAGAGCAACAATTCCACTCTTTGTTATAAATGCCACACTAATTCTGAACTGATCACAATGTGCCAATTCCTCTTCAATAGAAGATAGAACTTTCTTTCCCATCTCAGGATTATTGGAAAGAAACTCAGGTCTAAATCTTGCTTCAGATTGATATGTAGCTGCCAAAGCTGCTGTTGTATACCCCGCCAATAATTTATCCTCATATCTCATAATCAACATTCCTTAATATAATCATATCTATAATATTACAAGGCATAGACACAAAAACATGACAAAAAAGATTTCACATTGTGCAAACTGGAAATATTAATAGTTAGTTTGGTGATTTTTAACTTCTTTACTTATTGCACATTGCTGCGCACAGTAAATTTACATATTAGTGTGAGTTTTTCGATACAAATACAAGTGAAATTATGTTTAAATCTACTCATTTCTACACGATCAAAGCTGAATTAAAAACTGAAAAAGAATATTGAATTAAACTCTATTTAATACATTATCTCTTATGGCTATTACAGCAACAGCTGGTAGATTAGACCTTTCAAATCAGTATGTATCCTGTAACAGACATAAATTCCCACATTTTTGAGAAATTGTTAGCAATAGAACCAAAATAACACGATTGTTTTTACATTACTTTACATGTGATTGTATCGATTATTATCAAATATGTGATCACGTCCATGTCCCCTAGTCATCTAACACCATCATTCATTTGGATACCGTAAATATATCTGTATATTCTATGATTTCACGAAGCGATATGAGACAGATTCCAAAGAATATTATCTATTATGGCGTTGGCAAATTATACCCTTGATGGAAAAACTTGGAAGATATGTCTTTACAGGTTGTTATCCATCCACATCACAAGAAAAAGCCTCACCTGGCGTATACCAAATGAGGCTTGTAAAACGATAAAGTTATTCCTTTTCTGCCTTTCTTACCTTGAAGTAAGCAAATCCAGCTAAAGCGAGGGAACCAACAAACATATATGCAAGTCCCATACCATCATAGACACCTGTAGCAGGTTTCTTATCTGGCTTACCAGTTGTTGTATTCGGCCTATTGTTCGGTGTATTAGGCTTTTCTACTGGTGTATTGTTTTCTTCCTTGTGGAAAGAATCATATACCTTCTTAGCAGCATCATAAGCCTTCTGTGCTTCTGTTACTGCCTTTTCAGCATTCTCTACAAGAGTTGTCTTTGCATCTCTATCCTTCTGTGCAGCAAGCAATGCATTGTTTGCATCAGCAAGTGCTTCCTCTGCCTTCTTAAGATCAGTAATATACTGATTCAAATTCATGAAGTCTGGATCTGTAATCTGTTGTGTGGCAGAACCTTCATACTTCAAAGCCTTTGCTCTTGCAAGCTTATCTAATGCTGCCTGCAAAGCATCTTGCATATCTTTCAATTCTTGTTTTGCATTTTTCACTGCTGTATCCGCTTCTGTAAACATCTGCTCAGCAGCAGTCAATGCAGATGCTGCAGCTTCTGCCTTCTTCTTAGCAGCTACTACAACAGCATTGTTATCTTCAAATGTCTTCAGGTCTTTCTTTGCCGCATCCAACGCCTTATTAGCAGCATTGAGTGCTTGTGTCTTTGTTACTGCAGCAAGTTCATGAGCAGCCTGGTGATCATGAACTGCCTGTGTATAAGCAGCTTGTGCACTCTTCAATGCCTCTGCCTTTGTCTTAGCATCTGCCTTTGCTACTTCAACAGCCTTCACAGCATCATTCAATTCCTTTGTCTTAGCATCTACGACAGCCTGAGCCTTTACAACAGCAGATTGCAAAGCATCCAACTGTGCCTTAGCACGATCCAATTCTGTCTTCTTTGCATTCTTAACTGTTTCTGCTTCTGTTGTCTTTGTATGCAGACCGTTGATCTTAGCATTCTGATCATCAACAGCCTTCTTAGCTTCTTTCTCTGCATTCTTTGCATTTGTTAACGCTGTGTTTGCACTACCCAATGCATTCTGTGCATTTTGCAATGCTGCAGCTGTATCTGTCACGTTCTTTTCTGCATCTCTAACTGCCTGTTCAGCCTGTGTCTTTGCTGTTACAGCAGCGTTCTTAGCATTCTGAGCCTGCTTTACAGCTTCTTTTGCTTTATTCAATTTATCCAAAGCAGCCTGCAGCTGTGTATTGTCACCATGACCATTTGTCAAAGCTTCATACTCCTGCTTAGCTGTATTGTATGCATTCTGTGAATCCGTTACAGCCTTTTTCACTTTGTTATAGTATGCATTGAAATCTCTCTCATATGTATCTACGTCATATGCAGTACCTACATCCGGTGTGAAGGCCTTTGCGAAATCCTGTCCCATCGTAATGCGATACTGCTGATTCATAGCACGTGCATCCGTACTGATTGCAAAACCTGTAACCAAATACTCAGCATCGACAATATTTTCATAATGACCTGTCTGCAGGAAGTTTGGATCCATCTTCAAAGCATCAGCAGTCTGCTTCTTTTCAGCCTGTGTCAGCTGATCTAACGACTTACCTGGGAAATGCTCTTTAATATAATCAAAGACACGTTTTTCTTCTGTATACCAGCCATCAAACGGATTGGTGTAACCCCAGGCCACATTTTCACCAAGGTTCTTCTCACGCAAATGGGCTACCCAGTGATTTCCTGTTTCAGCAGACATATTTGTATTGACCTGTGCATTAGCAAACAATGTATCAGATACTTTCAATGGTGCAAGGCCTGCTCCAGCACGCAACTGATTGCACTTCCTGATATGACCAAAGACCTGCTTGAAGTTCTCTAATGAAGTTGCATCACCTTCAGCACCGATATGTGTTACACCACCAGAATTACCAGCTAATTTAATTGCTTCATCAATGACTTCTACTGCCTTAGGATCTCTACCTTCACTCTGGAAGAATCCCTTAGAACCAAGTGCAACCTGTGCCTTGGCAGCATCTAATGCAGCCTTAGCATCATCCATCTTCTTCTTAGCAGCATCGATTGCTGCCTGGTTATTCCCATTAGCAAGTTCATCATATTCCTGCTGTGCCTGTGTCTGTTTTGCCTGTGCATCAGCCAAAGCCTGTTCTGCAGCTGTCACTGCCTGTGTCTTTTTATGCAAATCATTTGCAGCATTTGTCTTAGCTGCAACAGCATTATCATGTGCTGTCTTAGCGTTATTTACAGCTGTATTCTTTGCGTTCACATCATTCTGCTTAGCTGCAGTATCCTGCTTCTTAACATCTAATGCTGTCTGTAAGGTTGTTAATACCTGACGTGCATCATCTTCTGCCTTCTTAGCGTTGTTGTACGCAGCCAAAGCACTATCATATGCTTCCTGTGCTTTTGTTACTGCCTGCAATGCACTAGAAGTATCTCCTGCCTGATCCTTAGCTTCCTGCAGCTTCTTCTCGGCATCTGCCTTGGCCTTCTCTGCCTTTGTCTTATTTGCTTCTGCTGTTGCCGCAGCCTGATCTGCTGCTTTCTTAGCATCTTCAGCCTGCTTCTTTAAAGCTTCCTTTTCCTGCTTTACTTTAGCAGCATCCTGTTCGGACTTTTGTGCATCCGCAAGCTCTTTTTCAGCCTGTGTCACTGCTGCTTGTGCATCTGCTACCTTCTTCTTGACAGCTTCATAATCCTTTTCGTTAAAAGGATGCGTCTTCAGGGCATCTGCTAATTCCTGATCAGCCTCAGCCTTTTCTGTTCTCTTATTTTGAAGATCGGCCTCTGCTTTTGTTACAACGACCTTTGCTGCATCTAATGCTTTCTGTGCTGCAGCAACTGCTTTCTGTGCAGCATCTACTTCTGCTTGTGCATCTGCAACTACCTTCACAAAAGCTTCTTCAGCATTCTTTTCTGCATTATTCTTCGAAGTTTCAGCAGTACCCTTTTCTTTTTCTGATTTTTCTACTGCTTTTTGTGCTTTTTGCAGTTCTGCCTGTGCTTTCTTCAACTCTTCTTTTTTAGCATTCAGGTCTGCCTCTGCTTTCTGCAAATCCAACTTTGCACTTTCTTCCGTTACCTGTTTTTCTGCTTCAGGTGTAGTATTCTGAGCATTTTGTTCTTCTGCTAATACAGGAAAAGCAAATGTTCCCGCTGTCATGACTGTTGCTGCTGTCATAATTGCTGCTTTTCTCAATGTATTTTTCATCATATTTCCCCTCCTCCTTCTCGAAGTTTGTACTACGCATTACTATTTTACACCTTTACGCGTATCTGTACTGTAATATGATGCATTTATTTGGAATCATGGACCATCCATATCAATTCTTGCAATAAAAAAAAGAGAGCCATGTCTCTCAACATGTACTCTCTAAAGTTTTAATGCATTACTTCTTTTTCTTCGTAACGAAGAATACTGCACCAGCTACTACTACAGCTGCAGCTAATACACCTACCCAAACAAGAGGGTTAGCATATACGCCTGTCTGTACATCACCCTTATTTGTTTCAGGTGTTGTCGGCTTAGTAGTTTCTGCTGGTTTGATCGTTTCCATATCAGAAGCATTCATGATATGTGCATAAGCACTGACTGTTGGATTTGTCCTTGCCTTCTTGTTAACATAAGCACTTACCGGCTGTTCCAAGTCGATCTTTGTACCTTCACCATTCGGCTTTGTAAACCAACCCATGAAAGCATGCTTAGAATCTACCGTTACTTCCGGCAGTACATCCTTCATCTTTGTAGAAGGATCTACTGTCTTGACTGTTTCGTTACCATTGACAACGATCTTTACATCGACCTTATTTTCTTCTGGTTTTGAAGAAGTTTCTGGAGATACTGTCGGTTTAGATGTCGGCTCTGCTGTTGGTGTTACTGTCGGCTTAGATGTTGGTACTGGTGATGCCGGTGTGATTGTTTCCATAGGAGAAGCGTTCTTGATATATGCATAAACACTTACTGTTAGATTTGCCTTTGCCTTCTTGTTAACATAAGCACTTACTGGCTGTTCCAGGTCGATCTTTGTACCCTTACCATTCGGCTTTGTAAACCAACCCATGAAAGCATGCTTAGAATCTACCGTTACTTCCGGCAGTACATCCTTCATCTTTGTAGAAGGATCTACTGTCTTGACTGTTTCGTTACCATTGACAACGATCTTTACATCGACCTTATTTTCTTCTGGTTTTGAAGAAGTTTCTGGAGATACTGTCGGTTTAGATGTCGGCTCTGCTGTTGGTGTTACTGTCGGTGTTGGTACTGGTTCTACTACAGCAGGGTGTGTAACTCTCAACTCAGCAGCAGCCATGAAGAGATTACGATTACCTTCAGAAGAACCAGCTGTTTCTACAGCCTGCAGCTTGATGTTAGTAACATTGTCGATCGGTTCAAATGTCACCATGTTCCAATCAAAACGAGAGAACGTACCATCATCTACAACAAGACGATATTCATTACTATCAGCAGTCTTCACAAGCAGATCAAACTTAACGATCTTACCATTCTCGTTCTCTCCACCAGGTCTAGGGAGATAACGAAGACCATTCACTGTCTGTGCCTCAGGCAACTGCAGATCGATCCAAAGATTCTCTACAGCTTCCCCACTCCATCTTGTATGCCAGTATGTATTCTTCTTACCATCCAATACATATTCCTTTGGACCTTCTACATTGTCATGGTTACCTTCTTCAGAACCTACTGTCAAAGTAATACCATCTACGGCGATATCATTCTTATCATCCTCAGCAGGATCCTTAGGCATAGTACCGACTGTATACTGACCTAAGATCAAATCACCAAGCTTCTTGAGATCTTCACCATTTGGTTCTGTTGGATATGTATTGTTGGATCTAGCCCAGGCCCATTCCATTTCAAACCAATCACCAGATGTATAATTCTTGAACGGTTCACCAGCAAGTTCCTTCTTGCGTTCAGCGATCCACTTCTCCCATCTCGGCTTATAGTAATCCTTTGTCAAGCCAGACCACTGACGGTTAGAATAGTCGATCAAACCACCATTGTTTGCCTGATCGATACTACCCCAAGTTGTGATCAAACTTCTTGCATTCAATTCATACAGATCCTTTGTAAAGTCATCTGCATTCGCAGCCAAAGCCTTAGCTGACTCTACCCAAGTACCAAGCATGAAGGACTTCTGTGTACCTGTAACACGTTCTACAAGATCAATGATCTCCAAGAACTTATCAGACATAGTAGTGAACTTAGCAGCATCATGGGCATTGAAGGCAGCTGTCATCTTCTTCTGATATTCCTGTGCAGTATTAGACAATACCTGTTCCAATACATTAGCCAAGTCATACTGATAACCAGCACTATTCTTCAACTTATCATAGTCCTTCAAAAGCAGAGCTGCTGCTCTTTCCAGATCTTCCTTGTTATAGTCGATCTCAGCATTGCCCCATGTAGAAGCAGCCCCAATATTCAACTGTGGTCTTGCATTTACAACAGACTCTGGTGCACCCTGTCCCTTCATATTCAAAGCAGGGTTATATACAGTCTCATGCAGGATATGCAAAGCATCCTGTGCATTCTTACTAACAGCACCATATCTTCTTGCGGCATAATCATTCAACCACTGATCTACATTGATAGCCTTAAGATCAGCATTTGCATCATCTGTCCAAATCGTTTCAAAGAACAGATCATAGAGAACAGGATTATTTACAGATGCTTCTGGTGTAATACCGATACCAGCCATGTGTTTTGCATTCTTAGAAGCATTTGCAATGCCATTGACGAAGTTATCGATATGACCATGGAGACCAAGTCTACCACCGAAGTTATTCAACATGCAGTATACCCATGGTGTATTGAGGAACTCACCACCATTAGGACCACCACCATACTGGTTAGGATCTGTTTCATTCCAATGCGGTGTCTTTTCTGCATAGAGATCCAATACCAATGCATGGTTTCTCTTATCACCAAGACCCTGCAGCAGCGCTGTTGTTGGGTTGCCCTGCCAAGACTGAATGATCCATACTGCATCTGGATCAGCCTTCAACATATCATCCAGTACGATACGTGAGATATCTGCAGGATTCATATCTGCAGTATTACCACCTTCATGGAATGGGTCTGTTGCATAGTAATGAGAAACATCACCATATACAGCCTTCTGTGCAGCATAGAACTTAGCAGCATAATCCGCAAAACTAGAACCTGTTGTCTTCAACATACTAGGTCTTTGGAAAGCACACCACTGACCCTGTGGGATCACATCTGCACTTGGATCCTTTGTCTTGATATCTGTCGGTACCATACCGCAATATCCTTGCAATACCGGCTGCATACCCAGCTTCTGCATGATTAAGTGATTCTTTCTTGCCAACTCTGTTCTCTCACTGAACCAGCTGTCATGAACGGGACCACCAAAACCGGAAAGATTAGCCATGTATGCCCATGCATAATAAGCAGGACCTGCAATAAAGTCCTTTGCTTCCTGGTGTGTATAACCAAGTTCTGTAAGGAAACGTCTCCATACTTCTTCCTGTGCTGTTGCATCCAATACAACATTTACACCATTCAAAGCCAGCCAATCCAGTTCATTTCTCCATTCCTGTTCACCCCAGAATGCCATGGAATAAGACAATGTACAGTAGTTATAGGAATAACGTACTGGGAACTTTGTTTCTTTATGAACAGGTGTATCTAATGCAACAATGTTCTTAGGCATCGTTACCTGATCACCTACCTGAGAAATGTTGACATTGCAGAAATACTTGAGGTAATGGTTGATACCTGTTGCCAAAGACACACCATTGTTTCCCTTTACATGTACCTTGCCATCTCTCATAGAAAGATCGAAGTAGTCATAACCATTTGCAGCATCTGCTAATTCAAAGGAGAACCAGTTCTGATACTTCTTACCAAGTCTTCTTTCAATGATGCCGTTTACTTCATCAATCGTATCCTGTGCTGTTACCTGAACGTTATACTTAGAATCCTGGAAATCTTCTACTTCAACAGCAGGTACAGGCTGTACTGGTGTACCGCTCTCTGTACCAAGTACTCTGACTTCATTGACAAGAGCACGTGAGGATGTACTCTGGTATTCTACATACAGACGTACAAAACGAGCTTCCTTCTTCTTAGCATTGAACTTCTCACCTGCAGCAGGACATGCATCTTTACTTGTCTTTTCAGCCAGTTTATCGAAGTCTCTGCCATTCATACTTGTATAAATGGAGTACTGGGAATAACCATCAGCTGGTGTAAATACCTGGATTTCATCCAAGTTATAATTCTTTTCCAGATCGATATCGATGTAAGCTGGATATCTTTCACCAGACCATACATTCTTTGTATTGCCATCATTGATCTTATTGACTGTCTGCTGGTTTGTATTTGTATGAAGCGGCTTATTGTAAGCAATACTTTCTGTATCCTGTACACCGCCGGCATTTGCATCTGCCATGATCTTGAACTCTGCCAAAGCAGGCCATGGATCACCACCAGTACTATTGATGCTCTTGATGTTGATACGAACAGACTTCAACTTCTTTACTGCCGGCAGATCCATTGTCTTGACATTCTGATCTGTCAAACGTGTTGCTGTTTGGTCAACAAAGAGAGGCTGCCATTCTGTATCTGTGCTGCTCTTGCCAAATACATCAAATGTGAACTGGAATCCATTGTTATCTGGATCTGCATGTTCAAATGCTGCTTCTAAGGAATATACGTCATATTCCTTATCTAAGTCCATCTCTACCCAAGCCCCCTCAGGCAGACCAGACATACCGCCATTGTTGAATACATAGAGAGAGTTATAGTCCTCATCTGTCAATGCTGCTTTATTGCCTGCATCCCCGCCGACAGATGTGATTGCAGCTGTACCAGCTACATTAGAAAGTTCTACATTCTGTGTATCATCCTCAGCCCATACTTCGATCTCAGCAACAGCCGGCCAATACTGTCCAGCTGCAGCACCATCTTTAGGGTTATCCAATGTCACAAATAGATGTGACATAGCAAGAGGTTCAGCAAATGTGTATTCATATACATCATTGAAGTGGTGTCCCTCTACTCTGTTATCTTCGATCAGATCACTTGTTACCCCATTCAATGCATGAGAGAGCTTCAGATCTACACTCCAGTTATCATGACCCTTTTCGAACTTGACAACAACTTTCTTTACTTTCTTTGTGTTTTCAGCAGAAAGCTTCAACTCTACTGTTGTCGGCCAAGTCGCACCATTGTTGACCCAAAGCGTTGTATCATCGCCATCGATCAAGTGTTCTGGTCCTTTACCACCTTCTGAACTAGGTACAGTTGGTACTGCTTCACCAGCAATATTCACAAGCTTACTTACTTTCTCTTCTGCTGCATTTGCATGCATGACAGGAAGAAGTGTGAATACCATGGCTAACGCACATACAAATGTACAAAGGTGCACAAAGATACCTTTATTCTTCTTACGTTCCATATTGTTCCTTTCCAGCATAATTGCCCATTGTTCCTATGCCTCTCCCAAAACATCGGACACTGGATTCATCATAACGTACTTTTTACGTTTTTGATATAGAATAATCACGTCTGTCACATAAGAACTACAAAGCGGATCAAGATCATATCCTGTGTACTAAAACATCATTGCTGCAAGCAAAAAAACGGATCGTTTTTTTCATAATCGACCCGTCTCATACCTTCTATCATTCAGATTGCTTATATAAAAGTAGGTACTATTACACGAGATACTATATAACTGATCCTAGATCTTGATCCTTCTCACCCAGTACGCTCCCTCATGTTTCGTACCTTTCACATAAATTCACTCTACTTGCAAAGCAAACATGATCTTTGTTATAAATTCATTTTCATCATTACTTGTTACATAGTCATTGACACAGAACTCATAAGAATCTGAATGCAGAACAAGACCATGTTGATCACAGTACTGTAGGATCTTAGCATATGTTTGTCCAATAGAAGCGTAATCGCCGACATGGTATGCACTGACATAGACACCAGATGGCATCAACATGATGTTCTCTTCATGGACACTAGGATCAACTGGTACAAAAGCATAGGATGCCTCTGTGCACCTTCCTGCTTTTACTTTCTCCAAAGGAACGATTACCCCGCTTTCAAAATAGATCGGTAAAGAACGATCCATGGCAGCTGTATAACATTTCTTAGAAGCAATAGAGATATCTGCAGCATGATATGGTGCTTCAATTGGAAAGGCATATAATTCCAAGGCATCACAATATTCTGTCTGAATAGCATCTACTTCTTCCTTCCTTTGCAATGCCCCTTCTAATTGTCTTGTACGATGTCTTAAACGATGATCGATCAACATCAATTCTTCGATCTCATTTTCGATCTTTGTGATTTGTTCCCGAAAGATCTTTACAGTTTCTTTCGCCGTATGATGCATCATATGTTCTTTGATCTCTTTCAAGGAAAGACCGATCTTCTTCATAATCAAAATAGTATCTAGATCATCTAATTGTGCAGCACTATAGTACCGATATCCATTTTCAGGATCAACATAAGCAGGAGAAAACAAATCTATCTTGTCATAATAGATCAAAGTTTGTTTGGGAATATGTTGATATTTTGAGATTTCTCCAATAGAGAAAAGATCTTTCATGATCTAGGCTCCTCCAACTTTACCATACTATAGCCAATACCAAGATGGGTACGGATCAAAGGGTGTTCGCGATTGGTATCATGCAGTTTACGACGTAAGGAAGCCATATGTACACGTAGAGAAACGATATCGGAATTTAATTCCCCGCCCCATATTTCATGTATGATCATAGAATGCGTCATGACCTTGCCTACATGTTGTGCCAATAATACCAAGAGCTTATATTCATTCGGTGTTAAATGGACAGATTCTCCTTCTATAGATATAGATGCTGCTGCATAGTCGATATGCAGAGGTCCATTATCAAATTCGGATACTTGATGATCTTCTGCTGCATAAGAAAGTCTTCTTTGTGCAGCTCTGATCCTAGCTAGCAATTCATCTACTGAGAATGGTTTTGTTAAATAGTCATCTGCACCAGCATCCAAGGCTTCGATCTTATCCGCATCTTCACCTCTCGCACTAATCACGATCACCGGTACTCTGCTCCATGTACGGATCTTACGGATCACCTTCACACCATCAATATCCGGCAACCCTAGATCCATCAAAATCAAATCTGGATGACGAGAAGCTGTTCCAGAGATTGCTTCCATTCCAGAACTCGCTGTAAAAAACTCATACCCATTCATTTTTAATGTCGTTGCCAATAAATTTGACACCGAACGATCATCTTCCACACAAAGAATCAGAAACTTTCCCATAGTCAGCCTCCTTTAAAGAAAATTCAAACACAGACCCATGCGGCGCATTCTCACGATATACGATCTCTTGCCCATGTGCTTTCATAATAGAACTGCATAGACCTAAACCTAGTCCTAACGACCTCTTACTGTCCGCCACACTGTTATGACAAGTATAAAACATCTCAAATAGATGTGAACGACGTTCCTCATCTACACCTTCCCCATCATCTGCTACACTGACCCAGATTTTACCATCTCTACGTTTCGCATAGATCCAGATCGTAGAACCTTTAGGGGTATATTTCACTGCATTATTTACAAGATTGATCAAAACTTGAATGATCAGCTTCACATCACACTGCACAAGCATCATATCATCCTCAGCAATGATAACACGATGCTCGCTCCGATGATGATCTGTATGCCGCACTGCCTCTTCGATCACATCCTGTAATACTTCTGTACTCATATGCAAAGGCACTTCTTCCAACTTAGAATACGATAACAGATTCTCAACAAGTGTGATCAACCACTGTGCATCATCATAGATATCACTATAGATCTGTTTTCTCTCTGCACTAGAAATACTCTCTTCATTATACAAAAGATTTGTGGCATTACCGGAAATAGAGGTCAAAGGCGTACGCAGATCATGTGAGATCGAACGCACGATATTTGTACGAAACCGCTCATTTTCAGCTGCAGCAACTACTCTTTCACGCTCGATGATATTGCGATAATTCTCGATCGACAACGCACATTCTCCCACTAATGATAACAACATATTGTTTTCAAAATCAGACAGCTTATGCGGCATAGCAACCCCGATCACACCATACACATTCATACCTACCCGCACCGAAAGATACAAATATCCAGCATCCTCATATACCTCTGTAAAAGCACCCGCATGGTGATTATTGACTGCCGCCCATTGCACGATCTCTTTTTCACGAATCTCACTACCTGTCTCACTATCCATACGGAACACCATACGTTCTCCTATTTTACCAGCTTCATATGGATAATAGACTACACTACGTTTTAATAACCGTACCAGCTGATTGCATACGATCGAGATCATATCCGTTTCTGCATGAGCGTGTTGAAGTAATTCAGAACACTCCAGCAGTACCCGGGTCTGATAGGCATTCTCCTGTGCCACAGCACGGCTGGACTTCATTCTAGAAGCGACACTTCCTGTCAACAATGCCGCAATGACAGTTACAAAGTATGTCAATGTATAACCACGTCCATATACCTTCAAAGAAAACCTAGGTTTTAGGAAAAGCAGATTGAAGACCAAGATATAGATGATTGCTGCAAACAATCCATATACCTTATCCGAGGCCATAACAGAAGCAATCAAAACAGCCAAGATATATACCGTAATGATATTAGCGTTGGAAAGATCTGTTTGGTAGATCACCAAAGATACCAATGTTGCTAACGCCATGATCAAGATCGTCATGAAGAGATCTTTTTTATTAAGATGTTTACGCTCTGTCTTAGATAGATGAGAAGGCTTCAAGACAACATCGGTATCTGGAACGACATGTAAACGGGCACTTGGCAATGCTTGTACCAAATGATCTACAACAGTTCCTTTTCTAACCACATCTTGTTGGGAACCTGACTTACCAATGTAGATATCCGTAATGCCGGAATTTGATGCAAAAGACATGATTTCTCTTTTACTATGATCTTTTAAAACATAGAGCTTCGCACCTAGTTCTTCGGCATAGGCCGCATTGTCACGCAGTTCATGACTGCTTTTACATCCGCCACGCTCCTTCACATATAAAGCCGAAAATTGACAATGTTCTTTTTCAGCTGATGCAGCAGCTGCGCGAACAACAGTACGACTTGTCGGTGATGCAGATATGCACACAAGAATATGCTGATCTTTCCCTTCCATGCCCCCTCCTTGCAAAGCGTCATTCTAACATATATTATCTTATGTTTCTTTCCACATCCGACACAAAATAAAAAGCGTCCTGTTTCCAGAACGCATATTTCTTATCTAGACATCATCTTTTCAACATCACTTGTCTTACCCAAGACAAGCACACTATCTGTCTCATGCAATACCGTATCACTTGTCACATCCATACTCATACTACCCTTACGGATACCAAGAATGTTGATATGGAACTTCTGACGCACACGCAGTTCCCCGATCTTCTTACCATTCCAAGCAGCAGGAACACGGATTTCATATACCGCATACCCATCACCTAGATCGATGAAGTTCTCAATATAGTTGCAACCATAACGAACTGCAGTCCAAGTTCCCATCTGTCTTTCCGGGAACACAACATGATCCGCACCATTACGCAAGAGGAACTTCTCTTGGGAATACTTTGTAGCACGCGAAATAACCTGTGCTGCCCCATGATCTTTCAAATTTGCTGTTGTTTCCAAAGAATTCAAGAAATCATCACCAATGGCAACGATGCATAGATCATAGTTGCGTACACCTAAAGACTCAATAAATTCTTCATCAGAACCATCACCGATCACGGCATTTGTTGTATAATCCAAGACCTTTGCTACACGTTCTTCATCTTTATCAACAGCCATGACTTCCAAGCCAAGTTCATGAAGTTTTTTAGCTGTATATCTACCAAATCTACCAAGGCCAATCAACAGAACACTCTTTTCCATACTATGCTTACCCAATCATTACCCTTTCTGTCGGAACGGTACCAGCGTGAATATTCTCACGATGGACAGCCGCATAAATCAGCGTTAATCCTCCAACTCTTCCAAAAAACATAAAACTTATCAACATGAGATGCGAACAAGTAGACAGCTCAGGTGTGATACCTGTTGTTAAGCCTACTGTACCAAGTGCGGAAGCACATTCAAACAAACACTTCATCACTGGTATCCCTTCAAATGCACTCATAAAGAAGGCACCAACTAATAACAATGAGAAATAAATACCAACTAACGCTACCGCATCACGAATGATATCACTCTCGATCCTTCTCTTAAACATAACAACATTCTTATGTCTGCCTAAAGTTGCGATCATAACACAGAACAAAACTGCCATTGTTGTTGTTTTAAAACCACCGGCAGTAGAACCTGGAGAGCCACCGATCATCATGAGTAATGTTGTCAACAATAAACTAGCATCACTCATAGAACCATAATCTGCTGTATTAAACCCAGCTGTACGTGGCGTTACTGCTTGAAATAACGATACGAGCACTCTCTCTTTACCACTATAGTTCGTAAACTCAAAGAAGTAAAAATATACAGCCGGCACCAAAATCAAAAGACCACTTGTCACAAGAACGACCTTTGTCTGCAATTTCAATGTCTTAAACCTAAACTGACTATGTACGAGATCATTCCATGTCATAAAACCGATACCACCTATCATGATCAATAACATGATCGTGATGCATATGACACTATTATCCGAATATGTCATCAAGGAAGAATACGGTTGCCTTACCCCCATCAAATCAAAACCTGCATTGCAAAATGCAGAGATAGAGTGAAATACCGCGTATCCTAGCCCACTCACAAGACCAAAATCTTTGATAAATACCGGTGCCATCAAAGCTGCCCCAACACCTTCAATAGCTAGTGTACCAAGTACGATAAACTTTGTTAAACGCACGATACCACCAATTGTTGGAACACTAATCGCACTCTGCATGATGCTTCGTTGTCTAAGACCAATACGACGACCAGCAATAATAGCCAATGTCAACGAGATTGTAATGACACCTAGACCACCAATCTGGATCAACAACATGATAACAAAACGACCAAATACTGACCAATATGTAGCTGTATCATGTACGATCAAACCAGTGACACATACTGCAGAAGTTGATGTAAACAAAGTATCTAGGAATGATGTCCATACACCATCTGCCGAAGAGATCGGCAATGACAAAAGAACAGCTCCTGTTAATATAACTGCCGCAAAACCAAGCAGTATGATCTGAGACATATTCAGTTTCAGATTGATCTTGTGAAGTAACTCTTTCATAAAAAACCTTCCCGCCCCAACAATCTTAACGGTCTTAGCATTAAAACGACCTGAAAAAGCCGTCAGTTCATATTAAGATAGCATAAAGAAAGAGAGGCATATGCCATCCCTCTCTTATATACTACCCTTTATTTAACAATTTTGGCACAAAAACCTTTTTCACATCTTTATGTGCCCGTACTACCGTAAGAAGACATACAACTAAACAAGCAGTTCCGCCAACTGTCAAACATAATCTGAGATCCATTACTTCACCAAGCATACCCATAAGCAATGTCATGATCGAACTGCAGAACATGAAAGCCATATCCAAGAATGCATTGATACGTGCCCGCATCTCTTCTGGTATGTACTTTTGTACAGCAGCCTGCCGCATCGTACCGTTATTAATACCCAATGCCCCTGCAATCACTCTATTTAACAGCATCAAAGAATATGGCAGCCATAATAAGATTGCGTCAAAGAGGTCATAGACGATATATACCATCGTACAAAATCCATACTTCTTTTCATTTGAAATATCTAGTTGATACTGGAACAATCCCCCAATAGTCCTACCAAGAAACTCTGCCACCGCAAAGAAGGAATACATCGTCATCGTCAAGACACTGGAAGTACGGAAAAAAGCCATGATGATCGGTCCATACCCATTTCCAACGCCACCTGTAAAAGAAGCATACGCATATAGATTGCATAGACCTTTCTCATTCTTTAAATAATGCAAAGTATCATGGATATCTTGTTTCCATTTTGTAAAGGAAAAAAGATCTCCATACACAGGTTTTTCTTCTTTAATCTGGATGAAACTCTCTATGCTTACTGCCAATAAAGATAAACCAGCTTGTACAAGCAGGATATTTGCGGCTCCTATCTTCTCATAAAGAATAACAGCAGCTGGTGATAGTATAACTTTCAAGACTGGATATGTCATAGCCGCCACGGTATATCCCTTCTCTTCCATCCCTTCCGGCAATAGTTTTGGAAAGAAACTTGTAAAGGCAAGCTGATCTGCCGCCCCAATTGCTGCTAAGATCAAACCAAAACCAAGATATCCTGTATATGTAAAAGTACCAGAAGCTAGATAAAGACCTAATAACCCATACAAGATCACATTGATCATATCCCCGACCAGTAGGACTGGCTTACGCGGAAGACGGTCCATAAGCGGTGCCACAAACAATGGAATGATCGTATATGGCACAAGCTGGATTGCTAATGATAGAGCGGATGCCAAAGTACTTCCTGTTTTATCAAAAACAAGCAAAGATAGTGCATAGTCTCCGCAAACACCACCTACCATGCCTAATACCGATGCTGTGATGATCAGTGTAAAGTTTCTCGTCCATAATTTCTTTTGGCTTAATTGACTAAGAGTGGTCCTGATTGTTACGTTTTTCCATATGCATGTCTTGGATATGAGTTTCGTCAAATGCAAGAGTCTCTCTCAAAAGATGTTTGTTTTACAAATTAGTAAGCGTAGAAAATGAGTTAATTTGGGCTCATATCAATCACCTCACACCAATATGATACATTTACAGGTGAATTTGATATTCACAACTTTTTACAACAAACAACGAAGTCCAATATTGCTCAATTAAGCCTTTCTTTTTCATTGCTTCACCTCCGTACTTGTATTATCTCATTATGCATAAGCACGAAAAAAGCATGTACTTTTGAGAAAATCACTGCACATAGTACATGCTTAACATATTATTTTGTGTGATTTAGAGGAAAATCAACGCTCAGCTCATAGGCTTCTTTATACATACGATTGCTAGTCAGCCACTCTATTACCCACGGCAGATGAAATGAAGCATACCCAGCCGGGAATTCTTTGCGGCATTTCACAAACACATGCATCAACATTTCTCCATACACCTTGTCATGCAGATAAGCAGGATGCTGGATCCGATATCGCGGTAAAGCACACATATCATGAATGAAGTCCCCCATAGCCCCTGCAGGTGTTGTTTCTGCCTTCTCGAGATCCTGCAGTGCTTCTTCCTTACGTCCAAACTTCTCACAACACAAAGCCAGCTTATGCCAATACATACAATCTTCACGCGGGTACTGTTTCAACAAAGCATATGCTTCTTCATAACGTCCTATCTCAAAGTAAGTGGCACCCGTATTATAGGCAATCATATTCTTAGTCTTTTCATCATGCAGAAGATCTGCTATCTTCCAAGCTTGGCGGAAGTTCTCCTCCATAGAGGGAATATCCTGGATATTACTATACAAACATCCTGTCATCATCTTCACTTCCAGCATGATCTTGACATCTACTTGGATACAAGCCAACTGGTATGCTTCCGTGAAGTATTCCATAGCTTTTGTATAACGTTCTCCATCCCACCATAACTTCTCACCAGCCAATAGACATGTTAAAGCACATGGGTATATTAAATAAGCATCTTCATATCTTTCCTGCAGGATCCTCTGCATTGCTAACTGCGGGGTATCCAAGCACACTTCCAATTCTACTGGGATCGGATCATTTATGTCTGTTTCCAACCACTTTTCTAATAAGAGCTGATCCGGTGCAAAGATACTATCCAATCGCTCCTCTCTACCTTCTCTTACTTCTTCCAACGTCAGATCTTCCATGGCAAATACTTTCTCATACCACTTCATCACCTGCTTCTCCGTCTTCTTCACAAAGGCTGGATCACTCTGCCACTTAACACCAAGACGTTCCATCAGCATCCTCGTGATCTCAGGACTTCCCTGCACTTTACCCTGTTCGATCTTAGACAAATAAGACACCGCACAGATCCCCTCGGCTGTCCCTTCTTGACTCCAATGTTTCTCCATTCTCTTAGAACGGATCAAAATACCTGCATACTTGTCATTTCTATTCCACATGACAAAAGTATACCATTCCAACAAACTTTACATACTGTTGTGTTTTCTTCTTACAAGAACGGTCTACAATATAGTTGATATATCAACTATATAAGGAGGCATGATGGATATCACCCAAAGAAAAATCACAAAAATCGCACGTGAAGTGAGTAAATTCACAGTACGTACGTTGAAGGAAGAGGGCATTGGTTCGTCCGAACTCGATTTCCTTCATGTTGTACGTAAGAATCCTGGTATCAACCAAGCAGAAGTATGCCGCATCCTTGGCATTGATAAAGCAGCGGCAGCTAGACAAGCACGTTCTCTAGAAAAAAAAGGCATGCTCATACGCACCCAAGACCCCAAGGATGCTAGAGCACGCCTTCTCTACGCAGCCACAAAAGCTGATCAACTGAAAAAATCTAAAGCAGATATAGAACGTTCTTTCTATGACTGGTTATGTGAAGATCTTACTTCAACAGAAGCACAAGCATTCACATTAGTATTAGATAAGCTGTATCACAAGTGTAAAGAGGAAAGTAAAGCAGGCTTTCCGCATATGACAGAAAGGATCAAATATGAAAAAGAAAAAGAATAAGATGACTACCGCCATGGTATTCATCCTGTTATTCGGCATTGTTTCCCTCTTCTCCGACATGACGCATGAAGGAGCAGACAGTATCCGTGGTGTGTATCTATCTCTATTAGGTGCCTCCGCTGGTGTCATTGGTTTTATATCAGGTCTTGGTGAATTGATTGGCTATGGCATGCGATATGTCTTTGGTAAGATCACCGACAAAACAAAACAATACTGGCCGATGGTGATCTTAGGCTATGTATTAGATATCATTGCTGTACCTGCTTTAGCCCTTGTTGGTAAACACGGCTGGATATGGGCCTGTCTCTTACTTGTGATCCAACGCATAGGTAAAGCCATCAAAAAACCAGCTAAAGATACCGTTCTCTCCTTTGCCGCATCACAAGAAGGTATCGGCAGATCCTTCGGTATTCAAGAATTACTTGATCAGATCGGTGCCTTCTTAGGTCCTGTGCTGCTGTATCTTGTCATGTTGTTCCAAACCGATGGCGATGTCTTTAGAGCTTACTCCATTGCTTTTGCAGTCCTTGCCATTCCTGGTCTTATCACTCTTATCCTTCTCTTCTACACAAAGAGAAAATTCCCAAATCCTGAAAACTTTGAACCTGAACCAAAACAATATATCCCCTTCAAGATGAAGAAAGAATTCATTCTCTACATTGCTGGTATCTCTCTCTTTGCCTTCGGCTTTATTGACTACTCCCTTGTTATCATGCATGTTTCACGCAGCTTTACAGCTATCTCTGCTGGACTTGCTGAAACATCCACACTTGTCAATACAGGTACATTACCATTGCTCTATGCAGGGGCAATGCTGGTAGATGCTGTTTCTGCTTTGATCTTCGGTGCGATCTATGACCGCAAAGGTGTAGCAGCCCTTGTTATCTCTACATTACTATCTGCCCCCTTCCCACTCTTGATCTTTGGCGGTAAAACGATACCTGTCGTCCTATTAGGTATTGCTCTATGGGGCATTGGTATGGGAGCACAAGAATCCATCCTCAAAGCAGCAGTTACCACAATGGTTCCAAAAACAAGCCGTGCCACCGGCTATGGTATATTCGAATGTTCCTTCGGTATCTTCTGGTTCCTTGGCAGCTGGCTCCTTGGTGTTCTCTACGATATCAACATCCCCTTAATGATCACAATCTCTGTACTAGCACAATTAGCCGCTATCCCCCTCTACCTATACTCTTCTTATTTGCATAAGAAACAACAAGCTTGATATACCACAACATCCAATCCTTTGACTGGATGTTTTTACGATCCTTTCGTGTAGTAACTTTGTCTTAATTAACAAGTCTTCCACAAACAATTTGGTATAATATAAATAATATTGTGTATAGGAAATATATTGGGTCAAAACAGAAATCTGTTGATAAGCTGGTTAAGAAAGAGTTGAAAACTTT
>CAUWCC010000030.1:0-21841 GCA_963556805.1 uncultured Bulleidia sp.
ACCATATGAAGTCTACTATTCAACTGTGTTGCAATTGGCTTGACAATTCGGGATATAAAAACCTGGTACATGTATGATATCCTTCCTAGATATCCCCTGCCGGCTCATCTCTTTTACCAAAAACGGCAGGATCGTACGATCCGGCATCGTAAAATACCCATAACGTGCGATCTCTTGCTCACTCAACCCTCGTTTATGCAAATATTCCCGATGACGATCCTGCAAGCTTAAAGCATTGGTATCCCCAAGCCGCATACCTTTCATAAACGTACGATATACCTTGTCCCTAATATCGATTGGACACTCTTCCTGTTCTTCCTTTTTTACCGGCAGCTTGATACTTGTCTGTCCTTGAAACGTATTTTCCAGCCAAAAAATAGCTTCTAGATAAGTACAATGCTTCACATGCATCGTCAAACGGATGGAGCCTCCATATGCCCCGCATGAAAAACATTTGAATCTTTGATTAGCACGAAACACTTTGAAAGAACCAGGATGATGATCATCATGAAAAGGACATAACCACTTTCTAGGATCTTTCTCCATAAATAACACTTCAGCTACTTTCTCAATATCTACGACAGCATCGATCTGTTCCTGATAATTTTTAATATTCTTCCCCATAAAACTCCAAATACTTATTGACAAGTATACCAACGATGGTATCATATGAATGAAGTTAGTTACTACTAACTGTGAGGACATATTCTTCTATTCGACTTCCTAAAAAATACTGTAACTCATTGTTCTCACATGCAACGGATCTGGGACGACCCCCAGATCTTTTGTTTTGGACAAGAAAAGCATCCTTTCGGATGCCTTCTTTTACTTCTTTAATTTTGTTTTGACTACGCTCACAATATCCATATGGAATACCGTTTGTGGCAGTTTCATGATAGAAGATATACCCAAATATACCATCATGACCAAAAGACCATTTGCCATGAACTTAGCCAATGCTGGAAGCTTACCGCCAACAGCACCATCTAATCCGATCATACGTAAGCTATAGCATGTGCCAAACATAAATACTAGTCCAATCAGGCTCTTCATGCACACCCTCCACATCTTACGAAAGCGGATGCCGTATTCCTTATGCATTGCTTTACAGCTGGCAAAAATAATATAAAGATTTCCTGGGATCGTACTCAAAACCGCACCTGGGAAACCAAATATAGCAATAAACGGAACCATTGTCACACCTTTGATTACTAGATTGACAAGCAGGTTCTTAAGAGCTTCGCGTCTCATACCTAAAGCCATTAAGACATTGGTGATAACTGGTGTGATCGTTGCTAGAAATCCCTCTAAAGCCAGCCAATGCAGACAAGATGCAGCGGTAGCAGGATCTGTTGTATAGAACAAGATATGGAAGATATCTGGAGCATAGAGGTAAATACAGAATGATACTGGCAATCCTACAAAGAAGATAATGTTCAAACAATCTATAACATTTTTCATGATCTTCTTATGATCACCTTCTGCTCTAGCAGCTGTAATATGAGGGATCAGAGCTGCTGCGAAACCTGGTGATAAGATCATCGGGATCGCCGTCATCTTCGTACCTACATAGTTAAATGCAGACAATATGATATCTGATTGTTCAGTCGTATAATGGTGTGCTTGCAGACCAACTGGTAGCAGAATCGAGTTAAAGATATCATCACAATATCCAAGAACTGCTACCAAAAGATAAGGGATCGCTAATGCAATAAATTCTTTAAATATCTTTTTCTTGCGTATTGTCTTCGTTTTCTGTTGTTCCGCTGCATCTTCGATCTCTTTATAATTCTTCTTATCAAAGACATATATCTGCAAGATACCTGCAACAGCTGCCACACTTGTGGACATAACAGCTACATATAACGCATATTTACGATCCAAACCAAGGATATAGACGACCGCATATGCCATTGCCAGTAAGAAACCAACACGGAAGATCTGTTCAAATACCTGTGATACTGCATATTCTCCCATCTCTTTTCTTCCTTGCCAAAACCCTCGGAAACTAGATAAGATCGGTACAAAGAAAATCGCCAAGGAAAGAATACGCAGACATGTTCCCATGACTGCTGCACCTTCTTTTCCTGCTACCAATGTTCCTAAAGGCCACGACAATACAAACAGAAGCACCATACCAAGAAAACCCGTACAGCTTAGTAGCATCATCGAGATCTTCTTGATCTTACGTAACGCTCTAGGATCATCTTGTACCGTATACTTCGCTACCAATGTAGCAATAGCAAACGGAAATCCTGCTGTAAAGACATTCAAGATATAACTATAGATTCGATAAGCCGTACCGTAATAACTCATATACGCATCCGAACCTAGGATCGAAGACAAAGGAATCGAATAGAACAAGCCAAGCATCTTGGCAATGAATAGACCTGCTGTACCAACAAGACCGCTCAACACGATGCTCTTCTTCATTTGATCTTTTTTTTCTTTATTCTTATCCATGAGCACCCCTTTTCAAAAACACGGATATACCGTGCATACAACGAAAATATATTACATGATTTACAAAGTTAATACCATAACCTACGAAAAACGCCGGACATGTATCCGACGTTTTTATATTAATCTAAATGATATAACTTCGTATATTTGTCTTCCAAATAATCCAAGTAGTAATCTACATTGAATGCTTCACCTGCTGCCATATGCATCACTTCATCAGCATTATAACGGCATCCATAACGATGGATCTTTTCTTTCAACCAATGCATAATCTCATCATAATGATTCGAACGCAGTGCCTCATCTACATCGATTTCTTGACGCATAGCATGGACAAACTGTGCTGCAAACGCACTACCCAATGCATATGTCGGGAAATAACCGAAAGAACCGCCTGACCAATGTACATCCTGCAAGATACCATCTCTAGCATTTGGTACATCTACCCCAAGATACTTCTTATACATATCATTCCAAACTTCATCCAAATGATCTGTAGAGATCGTACCATTGAACAATCCCTTCTCAATCTCATAACGGATCAGAATGTGCATTGGATATGTCAATTCATCTGCTTCTGTACGTACAAGAGAAGGCTCACTCATATTAATAGCATCTACAAATGCATCTAGATCTACATCCCCCAACTGTTCTGGAAAGTACTTCTGCAAGTTCGGATAGTTATATTCCCAAAAAGCACGAGAACGACCAAGATAGTTCTCGCAAAGACGAGACTGGGACTCATGCATACCGCTGGAAATACCATCAGACAAGATCATACCGTCATACTTCGGATCACAATCATGTTCATAGTATGCATGTCCTGCTTCGTGTACTGTAGATAGTACAGCTGAGATCACATTATGGGGCAGATATTTAGTTGTAATACGGCAATCGTTTTCACAGATCCAATCCGTAAAGGGATGCTCCGTCTCATTCTGATAGCCCCACTCTGGATCAAAATGCAGATACTTCAGCAAATCATCCATAAACTGCTTCTGACCTTCTACAGGATATTCACGGAATAAGAAATCACAAGGAACCTGCTTGGCTGCATTTACCTTTGCAATGAGCGGTACCAAACGTTCCTTCAGCTTAGCAAAGAAAGCATCATACTTTTCCATCGTCATACCAGGTTCATAATCATCCAGCATACGATCATAGAGAGACAACTCACTTGTACGATAACCATAGATCTTTTTAGAAACCTCGATCAATTTCTCTAATGTTGGTGCAAAGATACTGTAATCATCTTTCTGCTTTGCTTCCAGCCAAATACCATATGCTTCATTCAAAAGGTTCTGATAAGCAACATATTCATCTTTTGGAATGCACAGCAGATCATCTGCTTGTTTTGCATAAAGCTGGGCAGCTTTACGATCATCCGGATCTGCTGTTTCATCATCCTTCAACTCTTTGATGATTGCCAAGATCTCTGGTTCTGTCTGAATATCAAACAACTCACCTGATAAAAATGCACATCTTGCATCACGATATGCATTGCCTCCCACTGGTGCGATCGTCTGCTGATCAAAATTGACAGCAGCCAAAGCCATACGATATGCAGAGATCCTGAAGATCCAATCTTTATATTTTTCTAATTTCTTCTGTTCCATATACTTTCCTTTCTTTAAGGTAAAAGATTCCCCGCAGCACGGTAGATACTGTACCATTCTTCTCGTGTCAAACAAATATCGGCAGCACGGGCAGCAGTCTCAACACGTTCTGGTCTTGTTGTTCCTAAAATCACCTGCATCTTAGCAGGAATACGTAAAATCCAAGCATAGGCTACTGTATCTGGTCCTATGCCATACTTTGCTCCGATGTTTGTTAATTCAGCATTGAGAGCAGCATACTTCTCACTTTGCAAGAAGACACCTTCAAAGTACCCCATTTGCAATGGTGACCAAGCTTGTATAACCATATCATGAATTTGACAATATGGCAGAATACCACCATCCCGCAAAATACCAGCATCATTATGCATATCCACATTGAAGCCAGCATCCAGCATCACTGTATGTGCACAACTCAACTGAACTTGGTTCGTCCATAACTTCTGATGTAGACCAGACTCCAGATATGCCATCTGCATCGGTCCTTGGTTAGAAACACCAAATGATAATACCTTTCCGCTTTTTTGCAATTGATCAAAAGCTTCTGCTACTTCCGACGGTTCCATCAAAGCATCCGGTCTATGCAGCAGTAAAGAATCCAAATGATCTGTTCTTAAACGTGACAAGATCCCATCAACTGCCTGTAATATATATTCCTTTGAAAAATCAAACATACCATCGTGGATAGCGCATTTAGATTGTATAAACAAACGATCCCGCAGATTTCTCTGCTGTGTCAGCAGTCTGCCTAAGATCTCTTCTGACTTTCCTTTCCCATAAATGTCTGCTTCATCCACGAAGTTGATACCTGCATCCAACGCTGTATGTACAAATGTATCTACTTCATGCATCGTCATATCAGCAATACGCATGCACCCAAGTGCCACTGCAGATATCTCTCTTTCGTCTGCTGTTTTAATATATCGCATGATAAATACTGTCCTGCTTATACAAAAATATAGGCGGCTGCCATCATGATGATGAGCAGGACAAGGATCAAAATATCCTTCTTTTTCCCTTTCATATGCATAAGTATAGCATACTTAAGGAATCCATATCCCTTTCCCTTCTTGGAGTCAACCCCAAAAGTTGGACAAAGTAAATGTTTAACTAGGATGGTTTACTTTTCTTATGAAATTAACAGAAAACAGAAAATAGAAATCTATCCAAAACACAAAGCAGGATTCGCTTATTCATTTCTCTTTTCAGAATATGGCATCGATATCAGCACTTTAAAGTAACTTGTATACCTGATCGATAGACACGGTTTTGAAAGTGTGAAACATATCTATCATTACTATTCCTCAGAATTCAAATTGAAGGCAATCAATAAAGTTCTCAAAAAACGAAGAATCAATGCACTCTGTATCTATTGATCTTGGTATATCAAATAGTAGCACTTTGACAAGACAGTCTAGTAGGTGTAACACCTAGTGCTATATATAAGTCCTATAAAGAAGATATGAATGACACAGTAAAAAATCTATTATTAGATAAAGTGGTAGATGGAAAGAAAAAACAGTCATATTACTTACGTAATTTCAGTACAACAGCAACAGATCAGAAATGGACAACGGATATATCTGAATCTCGTATAGCTGCAGGTAAGGTATATCTATCTCCAATCTTAGATATGTATACACATGAGATCATATCTTTTAGCTTATCTACATGACCTGATTTTGCTCAGACTATTGAAATATTGGATAAAGCATTTGCTAAGCATCTTCATCTTGAATGGCTTATCTTCCATTTCGATCAAGGGTGGCAGTACCAAATGCTTGCATATCATAAGAAGTTGAAAGAGTGAAATGCTCTATGGTCATGAATCATAAGTTTAAAACAACTGAATAGCTTATGGAAGCTATTGCGGAATATATTGAGTATTACACCAACAATGCATATAAACCAGATGAAAAGGCTTGACTCCTTGTCAAGCAAGAAATCAAGCCTTACAATCCGCTTAAAATTTTGTCCTAATTTTGGGGGTCACTACAACTTGGTGCGAACTCATCTTTTCGTGCTCCCTCTTCTTCTATTTTTTCGATCTCTTCATCACGTTCTTTTAATTCCTGATGATGCTCTGCTTTATTCTCATACAGAAGATCATCTAACTGTTTCATAAACTGGTCCACAGTCTGCTTCTTCTTAGGATCATATACTAGTGCCCCTGCACTGATACTTAGATGACAATCAAACAAACAAGCCTCATTTGCTTCCGCAATATTGCTCTTCAGCTTATCCAATTTCTTCTTCAGATTCGTAAGATCCATATCTCTTGTCACGATCAAGAACTCATCACCACCATAACGAGCGATCTCATCACCAGGTGCAAAAGAATTCTGTAAAAGCAGATATACATACTGCAGGACCTTATCACCGATCGTATGTCCTAATGTATCATTGATCGTCTTAAAGTAGTCAATATCCAACATCACGGCACCAAACCGCATATCCTTGCGAATATACTCATGCATCGTCTGATCGATCTTTCTACGATTCATGCCGCCTGTCAAGAAATCCTCATTGAGATACCTGCCTTGCACATACATATACAAGATCAACATCGCAAGGATCATCCCCGAAAAAGCAACCTGAATATGTAGAGCATCTTGGATTAAACCCGTTACCAATACAACAATCGATCCAAATATGATCGGTATCCGAAATCGTTTATCAATATTCTGCCGAAACAAAAATACAAATAACTCTAAAGAAAGCACAAAGATGCAATTCAGACCAATACGGTAATCAGGCAATTTGCCATAAACATAAATATTGTTCTCATAGTGATTAAACAAATTCCAAGAAAACATCCAGGAGCAAATATGAAGCACAGCATTCACGCATGCCAATGCATATAACCCTTTCCGAAAAGCCTTCCTGAACTCTTGTTTCCCCGTCACTAGTGAATCAATATAATCCAGCATTAAAGGATAACAAAACGCCTCCAATGACCGCACCATACCTCTAGCAAAACTAGCGATCGGCATCCAGCCGTTACCGAAAAGATCTGGTAAACAACTCACAGAATCCAACAACAGCAACACAAGCAATGCATATATCATCCGTCGAAACGAACGATTCTGCCTTGTCGATGTCGATCTTGTACTATGCGAACCAGATACCAGCAACATGAGTACTGCCAACAATATCGTATATATATTCAACAATGTCCAAGCTGGTATATTCATAAACCCCTCTTTTTATTTATCACTCAAAATACCGGATCATCCGCTAATGCTGCCGAGGTTGACCAGACCTTAACATCAATGTCTTTCCCTGCCATGCGAATCATATTTTCGTGCTGGCTCGGGAAAATACGAGATGAAAGAACATAGGCACCATCATTGACAAAGATTTCTACAGATGAACGGTCTACATATACATCCAAAGACTGCAGACCATCTTCCAACACAATCGACCGATACAATCCATATTCCGCATTATGCTTACTACGCATCATAGAACGATCGATCGTTAATGTCTTCTTATCTTTATCATAAGCAATCTCAAAACCACGATCTCTACCCCATGTGAACAGATTGAAACATAAAGATTCCCCATGAACATCGTCAATATGCATCATACAAGAACGAGGCATCTCAGCATGCATGATATCCTTCACAACTCGACCTTGATCTGCTTCAAACAACAGATCTAGCTTCAGATTTTTTACAGCCATCACCGGTCTTTGTAACAGCTTTCCATCCTGCAAACTTACCTCACGCGGCAAAGCCATCATGCCAGTCCATCCCTCTTCTTCAACAGCAGGATAAGACAAGACATCATCACCCAGCAGTCCTGTTACAATGACCGCATCCTTATATACTTGCTGATCGGCACACTTCGCACCAAAGAAATCAAAACCATAGTCTAAGGGAAGTGGTCCATGCTCAGGAATAAATTCCAAATGATACAGATCTAATGTTCCAACAAAATAAACAGCTTTATCTTGGGCTTGATTTCTTCTCCTTAAGTTGCAGAAGAGTACATCCTTATCATTGATCGTCTCAATATCTGGATCTTCGATCTCACAGATCTCATCTTCCATGCCGCGGATCTTCAATTCCCCAAGAAACTTCCAACCATCATGCATAGCCTTGGAACGATACATCAAGATAGAGCCTACCCCATTAGAACATTGTGTTCCAACAAGAATATAATACATATCATCTTCTTTACGACGGAAGATCTTTGGTCCTCTTTGATGCGATCCATGCTGTGCATCCGGCATGATCAAAGGTTCTTCATATTTCAAGATTTTGCCATCTTTATTCATTCCCGCAAGAAGCTGATAAGAACGAACGACCCCGTTCTCATCTTTGTTATTTCCTGTATAAATAAAGTATACAAGATCATCTTCAGGAAAACTTGTACCGCCTAAACAACCTGCATTGTCATACCAGTTATCCGGTTCAATTGCCATACCAACATTCTGCCAATGTACAAGATCATCACTCACAGCATGGTACCAATGTCTTGCCCCTGCAGCAGGTGCAAACGGGTACCACTCATAAAACTGATGCCACTGTCCTTTATAAAAGCAAGAACCTGCAGGCTTACCCATAGAACCAGAAACCGGCTGTAAATGATATTGCCCGCGCCAAATAGATCTTGCAGCAATATCATGACTTTGCCGTAATGCGGAAACATCTTTAAAGCTCAACGTACGGCTGAGCTGTTCTACAGAATAACTACTCATAACGAATATCCCGTGTCACACCTTTTTATTATAAAGGAACACGGTCTCCCTTCTTTCTGACAAATCGATCTTAGATGATCGTTGCTATACCAATATTATATCGAAACACCCAAAAAACCAAAACGGGAAATCTCTGCTCAGTGATGATGCAATACATATCGCATCGTCTGTACAGATGTCTTTCCTGCTCTAACGATCGGCTTCTCTTTCACATCATCATAATTCACTGCATTAGGCATATATGCACACTCAAAACACAAAGCACTGCGCGGCGGATACTTTCTACCATCTTTACCAGTTTTATTCTCTAACCAGTTGGCACTATAGAAATGCATGCCCGGCTGATCCGCATATACTTCCATCACAAGATCTCCATACTGACATACAGCAAACTGCCGCATACCACTGCCTTCTATTGGATAATAGTGATCATAGCCATGACCAAAAGCAAGCTGTTCATCCTCTTCCATGATCCTTTCAGAAGGCTTATGAAATGAAGTAAAATCAAACGGTGTACCAGAAACATCTTCACTTTCATCCACCGCCAACCCATCAGCGTCACTATGCATATACCGATCAGAAAAGATCTTCACTTCCTGATCCATGGCATTGCCGTTACCAGAAAGATCAAAGTAAGAATGATTCGTATATGCAAACAATGTATCTTGATCTGGTGTGCCCTCTGCTTGGATCTCAATACCATTTTCTAAAAGACGATATGTCACCTTCACATGCAGCTCACCAGGATATCCTTCTTCCCCATCCTTTGATACATATGTAAAGACAACACGGTCAGCATATTCCTCTGTTTTCCAAATAACTTTATCAAACCCCTTTATGCCACCGTGGTTGCAATTTCCGTTATTGTTGATTGGCAACGTATATACTGCCCCATTTAATGTAAAACGACCCTTGGCAATGCGATTTGCAGTGCGTCCGATCGAAGCCCCAATATAAGATGTCTGATCCACATACCCGCTTACATCATCAAACCCCAACACAATATCCTTGCCGCTTTCTAGATCCACAAAACGGACCAAGCAAGCACCATAATCCGTGACTGACATTTCTATCTTTTCATTTGCGATCGTATACAGATAGACAGACGCGCCATCTACCATACCAAATTTTCTTTTCATATCATGATCTCCATATCTAGCTTCTATTATATCACTCGCTGGATTCACTAATCTTCAGAAAAAAAAGTACATAGGGGTTGTATACTAGTAATTATTGCAAAGTATCTTTGCAAGAAGGAGGTACGATGGTAAATCCTCGTAAGAAACAATTATCTGATGTAGAAACATCAGATGAAGATGTAATTTATGTAGAAGATAACAGTGATCGTTTCATCGGTCATGTCATGTTATTTGAAATACTGATGGCTGTACTTCTGTTGATGCGATCTAAGACAGCAGCGATCCACTATGCTATTGCATTAGCACCTATGTTGATCATCACTGGTATCATAGGAAATATCTGTTATCAAAAGAGTGCTGACATGAAGTTGTTTAGTTCCTGCGGTTATCTAGCCTCGATCGGGATCGGTCTGCAGTTTCTCATCGATCAAGTCTATCAGCCAGCGGATACATTCAATGTAATCAAATATCTCATTGCATTATTACTAGCTGTCTTATTTATTGTTTTCTATAAATACTTCCGCAAGATCCTCGTACATCGTGCGACCGTCTATGTCATGATGGGCATCTCTGCTGCCATTTATCTATTCCTTTTCTTTGCTGGATATGACCCCAACGGCTATGGCACCCATGCTTGGATATCGATTGCAGGATTTACTGTTCAGTTGACAGATTTTGTAAAAGTAAGTGCTTTATTATTCTATGCTTCTTTGTTCTCATCCCGCTATCGCAATGACGAAAACAAAGTCTTATCACTCTCTACGATCTTCTTTCTTGTCAATCTAGCTGGTTCTCTTATGATCCATGAATTGGGTTCTTTCATTATCCTCTTTATTCTGCATTTAGCTGTACTCTTTATCTTTTTGAAACATTCTAAAAGAAAACGTATTTATTTGATCTCAATCTTTACGATATGTTTTGCTTCTGTAGCCATTGCTTTTTTGCTCTATAAGCTTTTATTGCCCTCTTATCAAGCAGGAACACTTTCCGGCATCAAGGCATTCCTTTGGCCATTTGCACGTAAGATATATGAACGTTTTTCTATTACAGCAAATTTATACAGTGATCCATATGGAGCAGGCTATCAAATGCTGCAAGGTAAGAAAGCTTTGTGGATGGGAGGATTTTTCGGAAATACCGTCAACTTCAGTGCAATTCCAGTTGCAGAAAGTGATATGGCCTTTGTTGCCTTGATCTGTACATTGGGATTCCCATTAGCCTTCTTTGCATTGATACAGCTTACCAGGATCGCGATCCATGGTGGAGAATTGGCTAGAAAATTATTGCCGAAGGAACCACAGGATGCTGTTGTTGTTTTTGGAGCTGCAGCAATGCTGTTCATCCAAGGTGCTATCGTGATCCTTGGTTCATGCAATGTGATACCATTTACAGGTCTGCCGATTCCATTCCTATCACGCGGTTTCACCTACCAAGCCATCGTATTCTGCTTTACTGGCATTCTATTGCACTTATCGCAGGAAGGAGAGGAAGAAGATGACGCATAATCTGATCAAAGAATATAAAGAAAAGATGGAAGAAAAGCTCTCTTCTATCCAGAAAGAATTACCGGATCATACGAAAAAAGATCGCAATGAACGTGCTCGTAATCGTATCCGGTTAGCGGAAGTCATGTGTGCTTTACTACCAGTTGGTTTTATGGCTGTCTTTGGTTCGAAGTATTTGATCAAACCAGCGGTAGATCCTGATAGTGCTGCTGTTCGAAATACGATCATCTATGATGAGATCTCTAAATATGCAATTGAAGGTGACATCATCGATCGTAACGGCAATACGATCTTAGGATATGGAGAACCCGGCATTGGTGCTTATGCCAACGCTCCCGAAAACTACAGCTACGCCTATCTTCTCGGCTACTATACAGTCAATAGCAATCATGAGAATATGTATGGCCTGCGCGGTCACTTAAAAGACTATTCTCTCTTTCATCTAGATGAAAATAATAAAGGTGCTTCGACCTACCTTACAACAGATACAGCCTTACAAGACTTTGCCTATACAGATCTTTTGAACGGACAGGAAGGCAGTATCACCGTCTTAGACAATAAAACAGGTGAGATCCTATGTTTAGCATCACAGAGCACCATTGATTACGATGTCAATGACACCAATGCATTTGTATCTGATACAACTCCAGATGGCCAGTTCCGTCGTGGTACATATGAAAACGACCCGGCTGGTTCTACCTTTAAAGTGATCACAGCAGCTGCCGCTTTAACAATGATGGAAGAAGAAGGACTAGGGGATGATTTCCTGCATTACTATGATACTGGCACCTTTACCCCGCAAGGTGACAGTTGGACGATCTCTAACTATCAAAATGAAGTATTTGGTGATTGTGAATTAAATGAAGCTATGCGCTATTCCATCAATTGTTACTTTGCAAACCTTGGAATTCAAGTAGGTGCAGATAGACTCAATGATATGGCCGCTCGCTTTATGATCGGACAAGATATTGAGATACCATTCTTATGCACACTGCATTCTTCTATTGATATTGAGAACGATACACCTGCTACGATCGCGCAAACAGCCTTTGGACAAGGTAACACAGAGATCACGCCATTGCATATGGCTATGATCGCACAAGCTGTCGCAAACAAGGGTGTTATGATGCAACCGTATATCGTATCAAGTATTAAAAGCGGACGTAGGTCCTACTATACAGTCCACAAGAAAAAGCTGTCTGAAACAATGTCATTATCCGTAAATGATAAGCTTAAGACAGCGATGCATGAAGCAGCGATGGAATACGGCTTTAATGAACAAAACTATGGCATGGTATATGCAAAGACTGGTACAGCAGAATGTGCAAATGACCGTATCCACTGCTATATGATCGGTTTTACAGATTCTGTTTCTTTCTGCATTTCTTTCAATACAATGCGTGCTAGTGCAGAATTATACGATGAAGCGTTACGTCTTATATCTTGGTTAAATCAAAACGGGTATTAAAAAGGAGAGTTTATTCACTCTCCTTTTCTGTATCCGGAAACTCCCGCTTAATCTTTTTATCTGTATACACTTTGATAATACGATCAAATTGCAATTTGAGCAAAGCTCCGATCGGTACAGCAAATAACATACCGAGAAGACCACCCCAGCTGCCGCCGATGATCAAAACGATAATGACATACATCGGATGAATATGGACATGGCTACCAAGTAGCTTAGGATTGATAACATTGCCATCTACCGATTGGATCACCCACAATAGTACAAGACTCAAGATCATCTTGGAGAATGCCCCGTTGACAAGACATACTACGATCACGCCGACATATGCGATAAACGGACCAACATAAGGGATCAAATTACCAATACCAGCTAAAACACCGATCGTTACAGCAAAAGGTACTTTGCATATACTCAACAATACCGAGATCATCAACATCATGATCACAGCATCCAGCATCTGCCCTCTGATATATCCAGAAAATACTTGGTCCGCATCTTCTAAGAACTGGGAGATCTTTTCTCTTACGTGATCATTGAAGACAGCATACATAACTTTACTCCAATATCCAGCAATACCTGCCCCATCAATCAAGAACCAAATTGCAAAGATAAACACAAAGAAGAACTGGGATAAAAAATTCGGAATATTTTCGATTCCTGACATGATCCCTCTGCCAATACCAGCAGCTACATTGGACAATGTTGTAACAACTGCATTTGCCCATTCTTGCAATTGCACAGAACTAATCGACAATTGCGTAAAGGTATGCGATACCTGTTGATAGAAAGCACTGATATTAGATGCAATGCCGTTAAAGAACCCAATGATACTATCAATATCTGCAATCTGTACTTGTGAAGTAAATGTAGAGATCAAAACAGAGAAGAAGATCGTAATTGTAGCAATAACGATCAATATCGTTAATGCTACTGCAGCCGATCGCATCGACTTCCCCTTTTTATTAAACTTTGCGTTCGCCAGCTTACTTTGCAGAAAATCCGTTACCGGCATCAACAGATAAGCTAAGAAAAAACCCCAAAACACTGATCTTAGTAAGTAAAAGATATTACCGATCATAGCAAAGAACGTATTGCACAATGTGAAGATCGTTCCACTAAGATGATAAAGCAGATACAGGATCGATACAGTACCTATGACATAGACACAGATCCTAGTCATAGCTGGATCAATGATATTCTTGAACCACTTCAAGCCCTTTTCTTTTTCGTTTTTAGGTTCCATACAACCCCCCTTCCTTCTTCTTTCATTTTACCTTTAAACATGATCTTACGCTAAAAAATATATAAAAAGACAAAATGACTGTCAAAAAAAACAAATGCATTACACACACATTTCATATATGATAGTCAACTAGGGGGAAAAATAAATATGAAACTTGTTTACAACGTTAATGAACGACCACCGTTTAAACAGCTGGTCATCTATGCATTTCAGCAAGTGCTTGCCATCATGGCCGCAACCATTGCTGTTCCTATGATCATCGGCAACGGCATGTCAACCGCTGCAGCTTTGTTTGGTGCAGGTATTGGTACACTTGTCTACACTTTGTTCACAAAACGTAAGAGTCCTGTATTCTTGGGTTCTTCCTTTGCGTTCATCGGTTCTATGACAGCTGCCTTTGCAGGTGCTGTCAGTGTTCAAGCTGGTTACGCAGGTCTGCTCCTTGGTGCAATCTTTGCTGGTCTTGTCTATGCTGGCTTTGCGGCAGTCATTCATTTTGTTGGTACTGATTGGATCAACAAACTGATGCCGGCGATCGTTATTGGGCCTACTGTTTCCATCATTGGGCTTTCCTTGGCTGGAAATGCTGTTGGTGATCTTCAGAGATCTTCTTTAACAGGTGCAAATACGCAATTTGCTGTATTGTGCGGTCTAGCTGCTTTGTTTGCAACAATGCTTTGCAGCACATACGGCAAGAAGCACGCCAAGATGATCCCATTCATCATTGGTATTTTGACAGGCTATGTATTGGCTGCCATCTTTACTGTAATCGGTCTTAAGACTGGCTATGAACCAATGCAGATCATCGACTTTGGCCCTGTAACCTCTTTATTTGCAAATGGTGTTTCACTCTCTACCTTCTTCACGATCCCAGATTTCACATTCTTAACAGCTGTGAAGGGTTTCTCTGAGATCGATGCAAGCTATATCGGTACGATCTTTGCAGCTTATGTACCTGTAGCCTTCGTTGTTTTTGCAGAACATATTGCAGACCACAAGAACATTTCTTCTATCATTGAGAACGATCTCTTGGAAAATCCAGGTCTTGATCGTACTTTGTTGGGTGATGGAATCGGTAGTATTGCTGGTGCAATGTTCGGCGGTTGCCCGAATACAACATATGGTGAATCTGTTGCTTGTGTTGCTATTACAAAGAATGCCAGTGTTGCAACGATCACCACTGCTGCGATCGAATGCATCATCATCTCTTTCATTTCTCCATTTGTAGCCTTCATTTCTTCTATTCCAGCTTGTGTCATGGGTGGGGTATGCATGGCTTTGTACGGCTTTATTGCTGTATCTGGTTTGAAGATGATCCAGCGTGCTGACCTGGATCAGAACAAGAACTTGTATGTCGTATCTACGATCTTGATCTCTGGTATTGGTGGTCTTTCCTTGACATTTGGCAAGATCACGATCACATCTATTGCTTGTTCTTTGATCCTCGGCATCATTGTCAACAAGATCTTGTCTTATGACAAGGAATCCCGTACAGATAACGATCTCTAATTTCCGCATTGCAATCAATATAAAACATGTTAGAATAGTTGCGCTGACAATGACGGAGAAAGCAATGAATACTGCTTCCAAAGAGAGTCCTGTAATGGTGTGAGTAGGATGTATGCAGATCATATACGCTAAGGCCTCCTGAGAAAGCCGCTGTTCAGCGTTAACGAAAACAATGAGATGACATATGATGTCATGAATTAGGGTGGTACCACGAACAAGCTCTCGTCCCTATGGGTGAGAGCTTTTATATTTTCACTAGAGGAGGACAACATGGCAGAATTAACAAAAGAAGAAAAGCTGCGTATCAAGGAAGAACGTCGTAAAGCCTTCGAAGCAGCACATCCTGAACTTGCTGCAAAGAGAAAAGAAGCAGAAGAAAAGAAGAAAAAGCAGCAGAAATCTGATACAGATGCTGCATCCTTAAATGACCAGGAAGCAGCGCGCCGTGCAAAGATGAACGATCTGCGCGAACACGGCATCGATCCATTCGGTCAGGCATATGAGACAACATGTCATACATCTGATATCCGTGATCAGTATGCAGAAAAAACAGCAGAAGAGTTGGAAGAATTGAATGTTACAGTACGTATTGCTGGTCGTATCATGTCGAAAAGACGTATGGGCAAGCTTGGTTTCATCAACCTGCTGGACCGCAACGGCAGAATTCAGGTCGTGATCAATCAGCGTATTGTTGGTGATGAGATCTATGATCTTTTCAAGAGTGCTGACCTTGGTGATATCGTAGGTATCGAAGGTCGTGTCATGCGTACACAGACAAACGAATTGTCTGTAGAGTGCCATGCATATACCCACCTTGTCAAAGCACTTCGTCCATTGCCAGAAAAATTCCATGGTCTGCAGGACAAAGAAGAGCGTTATAGAAGAAGATACTTGGATATGATCATGAATGATCAGTCACGTGAGATTGCTATCCTTCGTCCACGTATCATCCGTGCGATCCAGCATTACATGGACAGCCATGGTTATGTAGAAGTAGAAACACCTATCCTGCAGCCGATTCTTGGCGGTGCTAGTGCTAGACCTTTCATTACACACCACAATGCATTGGATAAAGACTTCTATCTTCGTATTGCAACAGAACTTCCGCTGAAGAGACTGATCGTTGGCGGCATGGAACGTGTATATGAAATTGGTCGCATCTTCCGCAACGAAGGTATGGACCTCAAACACAATCCGGAATTCACAACAATGGAAGCTTACTGTGCTTACAGTGATCTCGAAGGCATGATGAAGATGAACGAGGAACTGTTTGAATCCGTTGCGTTGGAAGTATTCGGTAAGACAGAATTCGAATTTATGGAACATACGATCTCTTTAAAGGCTCCTTACAAGAGATGGGATATGACAGATGCTGTTAAGGAAGTTACAGGTATTGACTTCAGACAGCCGATGACGATCGAAGAAGCATTGCAGCTGGCAAAAGAACACAATGTTGAAGTACTCCCGCATCAGCGTACGATCGGTAATATCATTTCTCTATTCTTTGATGAGTTCTGCGAAGACAAGATCATCCAGCCTACATTTGTATATGGTCATCCAATTGAGATCTCTCCATTGGCTAAGAAAGACCCTAAGGACCCACGCTTCACACAGCGTTTCGAACTTGAAATCTGCGGTATCGAAATGGATAATGCCTTCACAGAGCTGAATGATCCAATCGATCAAAGAGAACGTTTCGAAAAACAGTTAGAAGCTAAGAAACTTGGTGATGACGAAGCGAGTGAGATGGATGAAGATTATGTAGAAGCATTGGAATATGGTCTTCCTCCGACAGGTGGTATCGGTATGGGTATCGACAGATTGATCATGCTACTTTGCGGTCTTGATTCCATCCGAGATGTACTTCTCTTCCCTACAATGAAACCAAGAGATGGCGAAGATAGATAATCACAGAAAGTAACAAAAAGATGGCAAACGCCATCTTTTTTGTATTATCTCAACTGCCAAATATTCACTATAAGTTATGTATATTTTCTATGTATATTTACAAAGAAATCCAGTCTTTCTTTTTGTCCAAAGGTGATATGATAGAAGCAGAGAATTTAGGAGATCAAACAATCATGTATACAAAAGAAAAAGTCCATGAACTCGTATTAAAACAACGTAAGTTCTTTGAATCCGGTAAAACACTAGATCTAAACTGGCGTAAGAATCAGTTAATACGCTTAAAAATGGCAGTAAAAGCCTATCAAAAAGACATTGAGAAAGCTTTGTATGATGATCTTGGCAGATGTGATACCGAAGCCTATCTCTGTGACATCGGACCGGTCATCTTAGAGATCGATGAAGCGCTTGCCAACCTTCGAAAGTGGGCAAAGCCGGAAATACATTTCAGCGGACTGCAATGCTTCCCTAGTACAATCACAAAAGTATATAAGATGCCATATGGAGTCTCGTTGATCATGTCACCATTCAACTTTCCTTTCCTGCTTTCAGTTGGTGTATTGACCGCAAGTATCGCAGCAGGTAATACTGCTGTGATCAAAACTAGTTCTAAGAGTGCGGCCAGCACAAGTTTATTGCAGCATATGATCAAAGATACATTTCCAGAAGATTACATCGCTGTGGTAGATGGCGGACACGATATTGCAGATGCATGTCTAGCAGAGCGTTTTGATAAGATCTTCTACACTGGTTCTCCAAATGTAGGAAAACACGTCATGACAGAAGCAGCCAAGCATTTAACACCTGTTGCTCTAGAACTTGGCGGTGAAACTGGAAACTGGTGCATCATCCGTAAAGATGCCGATATTCAAGATGCAGCTAGAAAGATAGCCTTCTTTAAAGCAATGAACAGCGGACAAGTATGCATCAATATCAACCAGATCGCCATTGCAGAAGAAATTGCAGAACCATTCCTCAACGCTTTGCAAAAAGAATTTGTAAGACAGATCGGAGAAGAACCACAGGCAAATCCTGATTATGCCAAGATGATCACGCATTCAGCTTATCAACAATGTGCAGATCTAGCTGATCAATATCGGGATCGTATTATCTGGGGCGGCAAAGGCAATGGTGAAACATGCAAATATGCTCCAACCGTGATTTATCCAGTAGAAATCAATGAAGATATCGTCATGCATGAGTTATTCAATCCACTTCTCCCTGTTGTTCCTTTCAAAGATGATGAGATTGATCAGCTCTTAAATACGATTACTCATCGTGAACACGGTTTATCCTTGTATCTCTTTACACAAGATCTTAAATGGGCAGAAAAAGTCATGCAGACACAGCAATATGGCGGGGGATGTATCAATGAAGTATGTATGCATCTGTTGGTAAAGGGGGTTCCTTTCAATGGGACAGGTCACTCAGGTATGGGAGCTTATCATGGAGAATGGGGTTTTAGAGAATTCAGCCATCCTTCTACAGTTCTCTTTGGTCGTACAAAAGGAAATCTTTCCCTCCGTTCACATCCATATAACAAAAAGAAAAAAGCGCTCTTGAAGTTCTTTGAGCGCTGATCCAAACGAGTAGAAATACTCGTTTTCTTTATGACAAATATGGTATGACATCATAAAGAGATCGGCAGATATGTGCTGCTTTCTCTTCCATTTCTATAGTTGATTCCTGCATATCTGGTACCATGATTGCTTTACAACCAGCTGTATAAGCTGCTCTGATCCCATTATAGGAATCTTCTAGCACATAACATGAGCTGGGTTCCAACTCCAGCTTATTTGCTGCTAACAGAAAAATATCAGGAGCAGGTTTACCATTTTCTACATCTACCCCGCAGCAAATCGCATTAAAATAAGGGAGAACATGAGCCCGTTCTAGATTTGATATGATCAGCTCTTTCGGTGAACTAGAAGCAGCTGCAATCAAATAACCACGCTCCCGACAAGCTTCCAAAATCTCATGCAGACCTGGTTTTTCTGGCAATTCTACCTGCAGATCTTCCTCTACTGCTGTCCTTACCATGTCTGCTATATACTGCGGTTTATCGGTATGGTAATACTTAGCAATCACTTGCAGCATAAGATCACCACTCGTACCTGTGATCTCTTTATGAAAGACAGGTTCCAATTTTATCCCCAATGAATCCGCCATCGCTTTCCATTCCTTTTTCCATAGACGTTCTGTATCGAACATCAAACCATCCATATCAAATATTACGCCTTTCATTCCATCACCTCATCTACAATATTATAGCAGAAACAGAAAAAAGGCCCTGCCTAGGCAAGACCTCTAAAGATCATTCGATCGCAATATAATGATTTGTATCTATTTCTTTCTTTTCTTCCTCGTGCGGAATCTCCAATGTCAACTTACCATCTTTATAGGAAGCTTTGATATCTTCTTCCTTAACAGCATCACCAACATAGAATGATCTAGCATAAGAACCCGTATAGCGCTCCTGACGTATCACACGCCCACTCTTATCTTTTTCATCATTTCTTGCATTGTGCTGGGCACTGACTGTCAAAGTACCATTATTCAATGACACCTTGATATCTTCCTTTGTGAAACCTGGAAGATCCGTTTCCATGACATACTTACCGTCTTTTTCTGTGACATCTGTCTTCATCACAGGCTCCATCCCAAACATCGGAGTATTGAAGACATCATCGAACAGATCGAACTCATCTTTCATACTTGGCATAAATAACATAATTACCATCTCCTTTTCTGTTTTTGTTATGGATATTTGTGTCAAATCAACAAATCACTGAATATCAATAAACTTCTTTTCCTCAGCTTCTTTCTTTTCAGCTGTAGGAACCGTTACTGTCAGAATACCGTTATTATATGCAGCATGCACATCAGTCTGTCTTACTGTATCACCAACATAGAATGTTCTACTGCAATTACCATAGTAACGCTCCTGACGAACTACAGAACCTTTGTTATCCTTTTCTTCTTCTGTCTCATGATGCTCAGCAGAGATCGTCAAATTACCGTTGAACAAGGAAATCTTAATATCTTCCTTCTTGTAACCCGGCAGCTCTACATCCAGCATGTAATAGCCATCCTTCTTACGAACATCTGTTCTCATCAAACCATTTCTGCTATAAGCAAATGCATCATCAAACAAATCATCAAAGATACTCTTTCTTTCTGGTACGATCCTCATAATCTAACACCTCTTTCTTAAGGATTTCTCCTTACACCTATATAATAGTCATCGCCTTAGCAGTGTCAATACTCAAGTGCTAATTTCACATAACATTCACTTAGTCTATCATTACATTTATCTTGTATTTACGCATATTTACCACCGTTTTTTTTAGCAATTAAATGCAAAATCTGCTAAAAAAAGCAATCATAACGATTGCTTTCCATCTCCTTTATCATCCGCACTAAGCTTGCCTTCCATGAAATGTTTCCGGCATAATGCCACATAATCATCGTTAGCTCCCAACATGATCTGTTCACCTGTTCTAACAATACCGCGTTCATTGTAACGAGCATTGCATGTCGCTTTACGTCCGCACCAGCACACTGTCTTGATTTCTTTAATTTCATCCGCAATAGCCAATAGTCTTTCACTTCCTTCAAAGAGATTCAACTGGAAATCAGTACGCAAACCATAACACATAACAGGAATATTCAAACGATCTACGATTGCAGCCAAGAAATCTACTTCTTCTCGTTTTGCAAATTGTATCTCATCCACGATCACTGCATTGTATTGTAGCAGTTCTTCATCCTTCATAGAACAAACATCTGATAACATCAAACATTCATGTTCCAAACCGATTCGTGAGTGTATCACATTCTTACCTTCTCTTGTATCTATGTTCGTCTTTGCTAAAAGAACTTTCTGACCTCTCTCATGGTAGTTATAAGCAGCCATCAAAGCATTTGCAGACTTAGAACTTCCCATCGCTCCATAATAAAAGTATAACTTTGCCATCATCACCCTCCATGACCATATGTATTATGATACACTACATACCACGCCAAAGCAGAAAAAAAGTCTTGTGGATACAAGACTTTTACATGGTGCCCGAGGCCGGACTCGAACCGGCACGGTATCGCTACCGGGGGATTTTGAGTCCCCTACGTCTACCAATTCCATCACTCGGGCGTTTTATTTTTTATTACTCTGTGTTACTGAGTACTTTTATATAATATACTCACTTTAATAATAATGCAACTATTTTTTACAAAAAAACTCGTCACTTGCACATGAAGGCTATGAATCATGATATTCATAGTCTTT
>CAUWCC010000031.1:0-21404 GCA_963556805.1 uncultured Bulleidia sp.
TGATTTCTCATTTTCTTCTTTTTTTACCCACCTTCAGTGCAGAAGACTCAAAATTAGTTAATTAAGCCTTTTTTAAAGATTGAGTCTACCTGCTCAGAACGTGGGATATTCGTAATAGTATATGATTCTTCACAAACAGTAGAAGGTTTTGTTTCGAAGGACATTTGTGTGTATTCAACACGCTCTTGTAAAAGTTCTTCTGCTCTTATAACATTGCCTGCTTTGAAAATAGAGTTACCACTTTGTGCTTCAGAGAGAATGTCATTAAATTTATCATTTGCCGTTAACTTAACAGCATCGAAATTACGATCTCCAGTACGCTTATCGTAAGGAAGTCTAAGACCACGACCTACCATCTGCTCACGTAGTATTTTTGATGCCGCCGTACGCAATGGAACAATAGTATAAAGGTTATTAACATTCCATCCTTCATTCAGCATATTTACATGAATAACAATTTCTATTGGATTTTCAGGATTTCCTACATCAAGTAGCATTCTAATGTTTGTTTCTGTTTCAGCTTCTTTTTTTTGAATGTACTATAATTGTTTTATTTCTATATTTACCATCTTTAAATTCATCGGAACGAATATAGTTTTCTGCCCATGTTGCATGTTCTGTATCTTTGTAAACCACAAGCATAAAAGGTTTTACAATGCGCTTTTGATGATTAATTGCATACACTTCCAGTTTTTGCTTTGTTTGTCCATGGCAAGCAATCCCATCTAATAACATCATCTTATCTAGCTGCTCGTCTCCAAAATTGTAAAAGTCAATATCTGAGCGTGTGATTGCAAATGGTGTTCTTGTATACCCATCTTCGATTGCTTTTGAAAGAGGATATTCATAAACAACATTTTTAAATGGTATTTGCTTGGTACCTTTAGCCACAAGGGGAGTAGCTGTTAGCTCTAAGCCCAAAATTAAGTTCAGTCCATTTAAACCTGTGTACTTTTTGCGCAATAGTGATGTGACTTATCCACAATAAGGACTAAGTCCGGCAATGAAGATAGATATTGGTAAAATGAATCTCCTTAGAGCATCTCTTTTTTACTTTTTTGGAGGTAGGATATTTTTCTTGCTGTGTTTAGTGTCTGTATACAAAAAGTATTGCATTATCTTCATAGAAATGTATAATATCCGTTGGTTACATCGTACGTGAATATTTGTTTAGTTTTGATAAACAGGAGGTGTTACAAATGATCGATGTCGGAAATAGGATCAGACAGTTGCGAATTAAGAATGAACTGACCCTGCAGGAACTTGCCAGCCGCACAGAGTTGACAAAGGGTTTCTTATCGCAGCTGGAAAGGAATCTGACGGCACCGTCATTGGCGACGCTGGATGATATTTGCGAGGCACTAGGAACAGATCTAGGACATTTCTTTACAGAAGAGGGCGATGAGAAGGTCGTCTTTACACCAGAGGATGCATTTATCGACGAACGGGAGGATCTGACGATCCATTGGATTGTTCCCAGTGCGCAGAAGAATGAAATGGAACCGATCGTATTGGAGATCGAACCAGGTAAGCAGTCTATGGTGATCGACCCTCATGATGGTGAAGAGATGGGATATGTCTTATCGGGAAGGCTTGTTCTTGTTCGTGAGAATGATCGCAAGGGAAAGCAGTTGAAACGTGGTGATACATTCTATCTGCATGGTAATGAAGCACATCATCTAGAGAACCGTACGCATGCGAAAGCAACAATATTGTGGATCAGTACACCGCCGGTGTTCTGATCGTGAGAGGAGGCTAATATGAAAAAACTGATTGAGATCAAGAATGTTGTAAAGACATTCGGAAGCCAAGTTGTCCTGAAGGGTATTTCCTTGGACATCTATGAAAATGAGTTTGTTACACTGCTGGGTCCATCTGGTTGTGGTAAGACGACATTGCTCCGCATGATCGGCGGATTCCTGGAACCTAGTGAAGGTCATATTGTGATCGATGGTGAGGATCAGGAAGGTGTTCCGGCATATAAGAGAGATGTTAATACTGTCTTCCAGCATTATGCATTATTTCCGCATTTAGATGTATATAAGAATATTGCTTTTGGACTGAACATTAAGAAGATGCCGAAAGATATTATCGATCAGAAGGTCTCCCGTATGATCTCGCTGGTCGGTTTGGAAGGTTTTGAACATCGTGATGTGACATTGCTTTCAGGTGGTCAGCAGCAGCGTGTTGCTATTGCAAGAGCGCTTGTAAATGAACCGAAGGTATTGCTGTTGGATGAATCTTTGTCTGCATTGGATAAGAACTTGCGTAAAGAAATGCAGATTGAATTGAAAGAGATCCAGCGTGAAGTAGGTATTACCTTTGTCTTTGTTACACATGACCAAGAAGAAGCATTAACGATGTCAGATAAGATCGTTATTATGAAAGATGGTGAGATCGAACAGGTCGGCAGTCCAGTTGAGGTATATAACGAACCAATCAATGAATACTGTGCAAAGTTCATTGGAGACTCCAATATCATTGATGGTGTTATGAAGAGAGACAATTTGGTTAACTTCGATGATGTAGATTATAACTGTGTTGATTATGGTTTTGCAGAGAATGAAGCAGTAGATATCGTGATCCGTCCTGAAGATATCGATATCGTAGAACGTAATAAGGGTCTTTTGAATGGTGAGATCAAGTCTGTTTTGTTCAAGGGTGTTCATTATGAAGTCATCGTTGAGACAAGTTCTGGTACTTCTAAGACAGTTACAATGCATGTCACAAAGGCAAGTGATGTGACAAATGAGAAGGCACATGAGAAGATCAGTGCTTCCAGCTTCTATATGGACTTGGAAGATGTTAAGGAAATGACGGATAGTGAAGTCATTGCACGTGCAAATGCACAGGCCTGGAATGATGAAGATGAAGATGTTTCTTTGACAGAAGTGAAGTATGAGTTGAAAGAAGAAGTTGGTGTTTATCCTTGTACATTTGGTACAGATAAGGGTACAGAGATCACGATCAACATCAATGTTGTTATGCCACGTGCTGTAGAAGATACAAGCAATGAGGAGATGATCCAGGCGTTTGATTTCTATCGTTCTGCGGATGAGATCAAGGAATCTGTTGCGCTGGATACTGACCTTGTTAGATGGGCTGATGCGTATGCTTGGGATACAGAAGATGAATCTAAGGTAGAGATCTGGGATGTAAAGTATGACTTTGATGATCAAAATATTACTGAGGGTGATTATCCGATCACATTCTCTACTCAGGGTCGTGAATTGAAGATCGAGACAACAGATATGTATGAAGTTGGTCAAAGGATCGGTCTTAAGTGGGCACCAGAAGATATCCACGTTATGAAGAAGATGGGGAACTAAGGATGAAGAAGTTTAATAAACTTGTCATTCCGTATGTGATCTGGATGGTGATCATGATCGTTCTGCCAATGTTGATGATCGTGTTCTATGCATTCACGTCTAAGGGCAATTCGGTATTGACACTGAAATTTACATTAGATAACTTTGCTCGTTTCTTCTCAGATTCTATCTTTCCGACTGTTATGTGGCGGTCGTTGAAGATGGCTTTTGTAACAACACTTATTTGTATTGCAATTGGGTATCCGACGGCATACATCATGTCTCGCTTGAAGGCGAATTCACAAGGATTGATGGTCTTGCTTGTTACATTGCCTATGTGGATCAACATGCTTGTTAGAACATATGCATGGAAAGGTATTTTAGGAAACTTTGATCTGCCGAGTGAGATAGCAGTATATATCGGTATGGTGTATAACTTCCTGCCGTTTATGATCTTGCAGATATACAACGCTTTGAATAAGATCGATCCTGCTTTGATCACAGCTGCTCAAGATCTTGGTGCAGATAATGGTCAGATCTTCCGTAAGGTCATTCTGCCATTGTCTTTAGGCGGTGTTGTGAGTGGTATCACACTTGTCTTTCTGCCGGCTGTATCATCTTTCTTTATTCCGAAATTACTCGGTGGAGGAAGTTATGTGTTGATCGGTAACTTGATCGAAGACTACTTTGTACAAACAGGTGACTGGAATTTCGGTGCTGCGATCAGTATGATCATGGCCATCATCATCTTGATCTCTATGTATGTTACGAAGAAGTTGGATAGAGAACCACAGGAGGTATCTGACTGATGGAAAAGAAAACAGGTAAGTTTGCCAAGTTGTTTCTTGTCTTGGTAATGTTATTCTTCTATATTCCGATCATTTATGTTGTATTCTTTAGTTTTAATAGCTCTAAGTCGTTATCTAATTTTGAGGGTTTTTCCTTGCGCTGGTATGAGAGTATGTTCAAGAATAGAACAATCATGGAAGCTATTCTCTATACAGTATCTTGTGCAGTGATCGCTACTGTGGTATCTACGATCGTAGGTACGATCACAGCAATTGGTCTTTCTAAAAATAAGAAAGTTGTAAAGGAACTTGTTACACAGGTAAATAACCTGCCTATGTTGAATCCAGAGATTGTTACAGCGATTGGTTTCATGTTGTTCTTTGCTTCACTAGGTGTCAAGACGGGATTTACTACGATGGTATTAGCACATATTGCATTCTGTATCCCGTATGTTATGTTAACGGTTATGCCGCGTTTGCGGCGCTTGGATCCAAATATTGCCGAAGCAGCAATGGATCTTGGCTGTACTCCATGGAAGGCAATGACAAAGGTCATTTTCCCGCAGATCAAAGGTGCGATCGTGGCGGCTGCTTTGGTTGCCTTCTCGATGTCATTCGATGACTTTGTAATTTCTTTGTTTACGACAGGTCCTGGTGTTTCCAACATCTCGATCTATGTATATTCCAGTGTAAAGAGAGTCAATCCGACGATCAATGCACTGAGTGCGGTGATCGTATATGTTATTACGATCGTGCTTATTCTGGTTAATGTTGTACCAATGATCAAGGACAGGAGGAAGAAGAAAAATGAGAAGTATCTTGAAGATGGTATCTGTTAGTGCTTTGGCACTTTCCCTGACAGCATGTTCAGGGGCTGGCACAGCTGTGGAGGATCAGGTTGACGCTAAGGAAGAATTCGGTTGTGATGTGATCAATGTATTCTCACCAAGTGAATATATTGGTGAAGACGTCATTCCGAGTTTTGAAGAGAAGTACAATGCGCGTGTCAATTATCAGTTGTTTGATTCCAATGAGATGATGTACACAAAGCTTTTGGGTGGAAGCTCTTATGATGTATTGATTCCATCTGACTACATGATTGAACAGTTGATGCAGGAAGATATGCTGCAGCCGATCCAGACAGATGCATTGCAGAATCTTTCTTTGCTTGATCCAGAAGTCACAAAGGCACAGAAGGAATTCGATCCTGAATTGAACTACTCTGTTCCATATTTCTGGGGTTCTGTAGGTCTTGTATATAACAAGAAGAATGTAGATCCTAAGAAGATCGAAGAAGAGGGTTGGGATATTCTTCATGATACAGACTACAAGGGTAAGATCTATTTCTATGATTCCCAAAGAGATGGCTTCATGGTTGCATTCAAGGCACTTGGTTATTCTATGAATACAGATAAGGATGAAGAGATCCAGGCTGCTTATGAGTGGTTGAAGGAAATGAATGACACAATGGATCCTGCTTATGTAACTGATGAGGTTATTGATGGTATGGCTAATGGCAAGATGGATATTGCTGTTATGTACTCTGGTGATGCTTCTTATGTTTTGTCTGAGAATCCAGATATGGGTTGGATCGAACCGGATCAGGGCACAAACATCTGGATCGACGCAATGGTTATCCCGAAGAATGCAACATGCCCAGGTCTTGGTCAGGCATTCATTGACTACATCATCAGTGAAGAAATTCAGACAGAAAACTCTGAATATGTAGGTTATACACCAGTTGATAAGAGTGTCGCTGAGGAATTGTCTTCTGAAGGCGCTACATATGAAGGTATTTCTTCTTATGAACCTCGTACAGGTTATGAAAAGGATGAAACATTCCACTACAATCCAAAGTTGAAGGAAAAGCTTGCTGACCTTTGGAACAAGGTGAAAGTAGGTTAATTTCTAAAAGATAAAATAAAGATCCAAGTATCTCCTGCTATGGAGCTGCTTGGATCTATTTTAGTTTTGTATCGGCATGTCGTAAAGACCGAAGGGACCTTCTACTGTACAGCTGTGTTTATCCTGTGTGATAAACGTGATCTGTCCGTTATTCCGCCATACCTTTCCATTATAAGAAACGTTCGTATGGAAGAATGGATTATCTGCCCATTTGGAACCTTCTGTCTGTAATTGAAAGGTGATCTGAAATGTACCATGTCGGCTTCGTATCGTGTCTTGTGTAAAATCGTTAACGGTCAATGTATCATCCGTTCCATGTAATATATGATTACATCCTGTAAGTTCATCTTGCAAAAGAGAGGAAACTTGTGACCATAGACTTTCTACTTCATCTGAAGAAAGCTCTTTTACTTTGTTTACAAGAACAGGGGCAGGACCTGGATCATATGTAGTTGTGGTACTAGTTAGAAGGATGCCGGCTTCCTGCAACTTTGCTTCTTCAGCCTGCGCGTGGATCGTATAGAGACCAGTATTAGGGTCATATTCACATGTATATGTAATAAGACTTGGGTCGATAGAATCGGGTGGAATGATAGTCAGTACAGGTTGTTCATTCGATAGATTCCATGTACTTGTCAGATTTGCAAAGGGATCGATATGTGTATATGCAGCAAGTCCTTCTACGCGATAACTCTTCTGTGTATCGGTGATCTTGAGACCAGCATCTCTGGCAAGTTTGGTATCGATCGTACAAGCATAGGTGATGACGTCACCGTTGGAAAGGTTGGAATTACGATCAAATCCACAAACGATATCTTTTTTTAATTGCTGTAGAACAGCAGTTGTTCTGCCTTCTTCTTTCTCAACAGCGATTTTATGATCGATCGTATCCAGCAATAATCGTTCTGGATGGAAATCCTCAACAACTTTGCCAGATCCATCATGTCCTGTGAAGGAGATAGTGTCATCACCAAGAACAGGTGCGGTTATGCCGTTTGTAATACGTACCAGATAAATACCTGTAATACATATCAACAGGAAGAAACCAATACTGATACATAGCAGAGCGATTCCTGAATGTTTTGTTTTCTTTTTTTTGATCTTGTGTACTGTTTCTGTCATATCTTTAATATAACATATAGGTTATACAGTTTTTTTTGGAAAATATGTTATTTTTATCTTGCAAAGTAATGGTTAAGTTGTTATTATAAATAAGCAATAGCGATGCGGATCCTTAGCCAAGTGGTAAGGCAACAGACTGCAACTCTGTGAGCGCCGGTCCGACTCCGGCAGGATCCTCCATGAAACACTCAAATGAGTGTTTTTTTCTATATATAGTGATTTTAGCTTGATTATTATAATGGTTATGTGTAAAATAAATAACGTTACAAACGGGGTCATGGCGGAACCGGTAGACGCATCGGACTTAAAATCCGGTGGTGGAAACACCGTGTGGGTTCAAGTCCCACTGGCCCCATACAAAGACTACATCTTCGGATGTAGTCTTTTTTGTGTTAGAAAAGACCATATCGTTTGATATGGTCAATACATGTGCAGGATATGACGGATCGTTTTGTTATCATACATAAGATGCTTTAATACATCGATCTCAGTAATAGTATCAGGGATCGTTTTGTAGTAAGAACGGATCTGTTTCATATAGTGCTGTAAATGTGGCGCTGTTTGGATTTTTTTGCCAGTTGCGAGTTCTTCGAAATGCAGGAAAGATAATGTCCACATAACTTCAAAACAAGAATCTTCGATCCAAAAGTCAGTATCTTGGAAAGGTGGTTCATATTGTTGAAGGAATTTGTGGATGCAGGCTAGACCATCATCTGAAGACTGCCATATATCTGCATATATATAATCAAACTGTTCTAGGTATTCTTTATGCCATAGTGAGAAAGCATCTGCACATATGAACGTGATCGGAATGCTGGTGTTGAACTGGGGCAGAATGTTCTTGCGGAACATATCGATCACGGCTTGGGACCGTTCTACAACTGTTATATGCGTTACTTTTGGATTACGATATGCCATGAATAAGAAATAACCGATACCTAATCCAAAGGTGATGATATTGCCATGTGCTTTTGCGGCGTAAGGATCGTTGGTGAATGCTTCACTTGGGGCATCCATCATCCAATCCTCATCATCTTGATATAAATAGATCGCTTCAAAGTCACGATCCATAGCCCTTAACCGCATCCAATCTTTTAATTCACGATCCGGATCTTTCTGGATCACATCGGCATTAAACAAATAATTACCAGCTGTCATTTCCTTTGTAAATGAGAAATGCCCATCACGTATATTCTCTAAAGAGATAGAACGGTGATAGGGGGTGTTGTTCCACGCATAGACAGATAAGAATAAAGATGGGGAGTTGTTTTCTTTAAATTCTGCTGCACCAGCATTGGCTAAAGCTTTCTTCATCTTCTTCTCAAGATCTTTGTCAACATACGCATCTAAATAGTTATTGATCGTGCTGTCATTTATGTTTTGGTGACAGCGATGGAAGAAATCCATCATTTCTTTACTTGTGTGAATTTGCATAACAATATTCTAACATCGAGATGGTACTATAAAACAGTGAGTGAGGTTTGGAATATGAGAATACTTGTTTCTAATGATGATGGAATCGATGCTCCAGGGTTGAGAGAACTGGTCAAAGTATTGGGAAAAGAACATGAGGTATATGTATTTGCACCGAATCGGGAAAAAAGTTCTTTCAGTCATTCGGTAACATATTGGCGTTTAGATAATAAGGCTTATGCACGTGAAGTAGAAGGTGCGGGGCAGGCTTGGGCAATTGATGGTACGCCAGCAGATTGTGTGTACTATGGAATGACAACATTTATGGAGGAAAAGCCGGATCTTGTTATAACGGGTATTAATCGTGGCGAGAATCTTTCCACAGATTGCTTGTATTCTGGTACGGTGGGAGCTGCAGCTGAGGGTGTGATCATGGGTGTTCCAGCTATAGCAGTATCTTATTGTGGCAGGGATGATGCTGACTATACGACATCTGCTGAGATTACATTAGCGCTTCTTCCATATGTTATGAAAGGAGAAAGCCGAGAGGGACTGTTGCTGAATGTGAACGTACCAGCTTTGCCAAAAGAAAAGATATGCGGGATACGAATGACTTCTTTTGAGGGGAGAAAAGATTATGTAAAACATATCGTATGTCAAAAACAAGACGATGGTTCCATCTTGCTGCATTGTCCTAAGCAGGAAGGTGGTCTCAAGGATGAAAGAGGGACATTGGATGCAGATATTACGGCGGTAAACAATGGCTATGTATCGGTTACGCCGTTAAGTTTAGATATGGTAGATTATCATCAGCTTGATATGATGGAAAGATGGAATCAGATTGAGCTATTTCACTAATTTGTATATTGGTGTATAGGGAATTAGTAGGTGTCATGCTATAATCTCATGGATTTGAGGAGGGTGTTATGTTACTTGCTTTGGTGTTATTTGCAGTGATGTATGTGTTTTTGCTTAAATTCCCTGAAAAACGTTGGATTACAGCATTAACAACTGCAGCTGTCTTTGTGGTTCTTGGTATTTTGCCAATCGGTAAGGTCTTTGGTGCAGTCAACTGGAATGTCATTATGATGCTGGCTGGTACGATGATTGTTGTCGAGTTGTTTATTGAGAGCAAGATGCCGATGCGCATTGCTGAAATGTTATTGACACATGTTCCGAATGTACAGTGGGCAGTTGTTGTATTGTCCTTGTTCTCTGGTGTTATCTCAGCATTTGTTGATAATGTGGCAACGGTGTTGATGGTTGCTCCGATCGGTTTGGCTGCGGCTAAAAAGTTGAAGGTAAATCCAATACCGGTGATTATCAGTATTGCGGTATCTTCTAATTTGCAAGGTGCTGCAACATTGGTAGGTGATACAACATCTATTTTGCTTGGAGCATTTGCAAACATGTCATTCAATGATTTCTTCTGGTTCTTAGGGAAACCTGGCATTTGTTTCTCGGTTGAACTTGGTGCCTTGATGACAGTTCCTGTATTGTTGTGGTTATTCCGTAAGGATAAGCAGAAGATCGAAGAGAAAGTAGAAACTACAGTAGAAGATCATGTGCCTGGTGTATTGCTGTTAGGTGTGATTGCTGCATTGATTATTGCTTCTCAGTTCCCGAATAAGCCGGAATTGACAAATGGTATCATCTGCTTGGTATTTGCGGGCGTGGGTATTCTTTATGAGGCTTGCAGAGGACGCTCTAAGTTCGATATTAAACCAGTATTGCAGGCTGTGGATTATCAGACATTGCTGTTGTTGACAGGTTTATTCATTGTGATTGCTGGTATTACAGAAGCAGGTGTGATCGATGCTGTTGCGGATATGTTCGTTAAGGTGGGAGGTAGTTCTACATTCTTGATGTATACGTTGATCGTATTTGCATCTGTTGTGATCTCTGCCTTTGTAGATAACATTCCTTATGTAGCAACAATGTTGCCAGTCGTACAGGGTATTGCAGCATCTATGGGTATTGAACCATATGTTTTGTATTATGGTCTTTTGATCGGTGCGACATTAGGTGGCAACTTAACGCCGGTTGGTGCATCTGCAAATATTGCTGGTATTGGTATTCTGCAAAAGGAAGGTTACAAAGTAAGTACACAAGACTTCTTACGTATTGGTGTTCCATTTACATTAGTTGCTGTATTATCCGGTTATGTATTGAACTGGGTCGTATGGGGCTGATTATACAATTTAAGAGGAGTGCGGTCATGAACTGCACTCTTTTATTGTTAAGAGGGATTAACAAAGAATATTTGATTTTTTTTGAAAAAAATTTTAAAAAAGACTTGCTATAAAGTAAGTGCTTTGCTATTATGAATAGGCACTCAGTGAGTGACACAGATAAAGAAAAGAAAGTGGATGCGCCGATAGCTCAACTGGATAGAGCATTTGACTACGAATCAAAAGGTTGCGGGTTCGACTCCTGCTCGGCGCGCCATTGTGGCGAGGTAGCTCAGTTGGCTAGAGCGGTCGGTTCATACCCGGAAGATCGTGGGTTCGAGTCCCACCCTCGCTACCTAGAATTACTTAGCTGGCTTGTCTTGGACCTTTAGCTCAGTTGGTTAGAGCTATCGGCTCATAACCGATTGGTCGAAGGTTCGAGTCCTTCAAGGTCCACTAACCTTATGGAGGAATACCCAAGTGGTTGAAGGGTCCGGTCTTGAAAACCGGTAGGTCGGGAAACCGGCGCCAGGGTTCGAATCCCTGTTCCTCCGCCATTGACCTAAAGAACAGTAAGGTAATTCACAGTGATTGTCGCGAGGTAGAGCAGCTAGGTAGCTCGTCGGGCCCATAACCCGGAGGTCGTTGGTTCAAATCCTTCCCTCGCAACCATTGGCTCTGTAGCTCAGTCGGTAGAGCACGGCACTGAAAATGCCGGTGTCGGCAGTTCGATTCTGCCTGGAGCCACCATTCAATAAATGTGAGGGTTCAGACCTTCGCAAGATAAATTGATCCTTCACATTTATTTAAAAACTTATATTTTGCGCCGATAGCTCAACTGGATAGAGCATTTGACTACGAATCAAAAGGTTGCGGGTTCGACTCCTGCTCGGCGCGCCATTCATCGGGATGTAGCACAGCTTGGTAGTGCACTTGATTTGGGATCAAGGGGTCACAGGTTCGAATCCTGCCATCCCGACTTATGTTATGGCGAGGTAGCTCAGTTGGCTAGAGCGGTCGGTTCATACCCGGAAGATCGTGGGTTCGAGTCCCACCCTCGCTACTAGGGTTCGCCCAGAACCTAAAATATATCTTCTGATTGTCGCGAGGTAGAGCAGCCTGGTTAGCTCGTCGGGCCCATAACCCGGAGGTCGTTGGTTCAAATCCTTCCCTCGCAACCATTGGCTCTGTAGCTCAGTCGGTAGAGCACGGCACTGAAAATGCCGGTGTCGGCAGTTCGATTCTGCCTGGAGCCACCATATAAGGTAACAAATCAAGATTTGTTACCTTTTTATGTTTCAGATTTAGTTTTGTAGATTAGATTGGACAGTAAATGTTGAGACAGTATTAGGGTTACCAAAGTTTACAGGGGAAAATGCCAACAGGTGGGGCCTTAACTGTGATCAACAAATGGGGATAGTCCCGAAAAGAAGCCGTCGAAACTGGCATGTTATTTGCTAGCTTCGGTGGTTTTTTGCTTATGTCTTACTGCTTTGTTATCTTGTTTCTTATTTTTATATGATCTGTATGGTACCGTCTTTACGCATATGCCGTAGTATTCAATTCCTTGTGTATCTGAAGCTTTTAACACCGTGTGACTGCGTACGTAGGGCTGACGGCTTGTTATTGAATGGTTCCTAAGAGGTCGTAAAATGCTTTTGTTTCCCCTAAATGTTCATCTAGTACATAGAGGAACGAATGAACTATCGTGTCGTGATATCTATGCAGTAGATGAGCAAAGTTACGAAAGAGAACGATCTTTGATGGGTGAAGATTGATCTTTTTGTTTTTCTTCTACGAATTCCTAGTTTGTGTATTTAAAATAGTATCTAAAATTTCATGATCAGTCATAAAAAATTAGCAAAATGAGGGAATCATACTTTTCATGCATAATATAGGAATAGGGGAGGATAGATTATGAATTGGAAAAAAAGACTTTTTTTATGTGTTTTCAGTATTGTATGTGCAGCAGGGTGTAGAGCAGCAGAGGGGGTTGTATCTATACAGCAGAGTGCTGGACCTGTTATGGAAGAAAAACATCCCGTAACAAGTTCTTTGCCGATCACAACAGTAGAACCTATCAAGAGTGAAGTGTCTGAGGGGAAGAATGAAGAGAATACAAAACCACCTAAGATGCCTGCACAGGATGCTGTTATAGATCAAGAAATGCCGCAGCAGCCTTCAACTCCTGTACAGCATGTGGCGGAAAGTCAGCCGCAGAAGAAGAAAGTGTGGGTGGTGGATCGACCAGCATGGTCACAAAAGATCGTAGAGGCAGACGCATGGCGAGAGGAAGTAAAAACATTGATCAAGCCGGAAGAATTCAAAGAAGTGATCAAAAGAGAGGAATATGATGTCACGATATGCAATGGCTGTCATAAGGAGTTTACAGGTCCAAGACAAGTAGAAGATTGCGTGGACTATCAGGTAAATGTGTGCGGACATAGTAGTTACCATACTGTGACAGTACCACCAGAAGTGGAATATCAAAAGATAGAAGCTGTGTGGGATATTAAGTATATCGATCATCCTGAGAAATTTAGAATAGAAGAACATCCTGAAGAAGGACATTGGGAATATCGGTGAGGGAAGTAAGAACTCTTGGCTAATAGAGTATGTGCATGGATGAGAAAGACCATCGCATATAGAAAGGAGAGTTCTTAATGATGGAACATGTCAAAAAATGGCTGGCGGTTGTATGGGCATTGTGTACAGTGACTATGGGACTGCAGGTGCCGGCTGCAGCAAAAGAGACAATAAATGCCTCTTTGACTGTCTTGTATGGTTTGGGACAGGGTTCTCTTATCATTGAACATGATGGTAAGAAGGAGGAACTTGCATCCCAAGAAGAACAGAAAGTATATCGTCTGGAGGGAAAAGAAGGTGATGAGATAAAGATCTACGCGCAAAAGCAGTCGGATGATCTTTTGCATCGTTTGACGGTATATGAGCGAGGTGGTGAAAAACAGGAGTTTGTTGAAAGACCTAGTGAAGAAGCTGAAGCTGTTTTTACGATGAAAGGGGATCTGGTAGCGGAAGTCGTATATGCAGATCCAGATGCCTATAATTCTTTGATGACCATGGGACCAGCATGTACACAGGGTGCATATGCGCAAGAAGGGCATGCTGGTATGGCTTCTTTTGCTTTGACACAGCTTGGAACCCCATATATTTGGAATACTCAGGGATTTGGGTCATATGATTGTTCTGGTCTTGTTTCTAGGGCAGCGTGGGCTATCAACTGGATGGATGGCTGGCGGATCGGTTCTAGTGCAGATGGGTGGAATTCATTCTTGTTGGGACAGAATATCCCCCATGAAGATATCGACTTGAGTGCTGGTTTTGATCCTGCTGCTCATCCTACAAAGAAAGGTGATATCGTTGTCTTCATGAAAGAAGGTTTTGGAAAAGCAGTGCATATTGCCATTATGCTGGACCAGGACAATATGATAGGTGCGATCAATGGGCAGGGACAGTATGCAGGTGTTTCACGGGCATTGCCGTTATCACAATGGTATGTAAATAGCGGTCTTCTGAAGAAGGATTCTAAATGTGCACGCATTTTCCATTTTGATACAGGGCAGGATACGACAGTCAGGGTACAAAAGCGGTCTTCTGTGCCTTCTGTTACAGACGGAAATAACAGCTATTCCCTCGCAGGGGCAGAATACACCATCTACAAAGAAAGAGAATGCAAGACACCTTTGACAATGATCAAAGTAGATGCTGCAGGTAATGGTACATCTGGTGTATTCCGTCTTCCTTCAAAGGCAAAAACAGAATTGTATGCAAGGGAGACAAAAGCTCCAGATAATGGTTCCTATCATCTGGATGCACGGGTGATTCCTTTTACGGTTGAAAATGGTACGGGGTATTTTACTGCACAGGATGTACCAGTGAATGACCCGATGAATTTTCAGGTCGTGAAGGTATCAGAGGATGATCATGTGATCAGCGATCCTGCATCTATGGAAGGTGCACAGTTCACGCTTCGTTATTACAAAGGACAATACCGCAATAAAGAGGAATTGAAAGGCAAAAAGCCGGAGCGAACATGGGTTTTGGAAACAAAAAAGAATTCTAGTGGGAAGTATATTGCTTCACTAGATGAGGCACACAAAGTTAGTGGTGATGCTTTCTATCATTCCAATCAAGGCAATGTAATTTTGTATTTGGGTACTTTGACAGTAGAAGAGACAAAAGCACCCCAGGGATATACCTTAGAGGGTAGTGTTATGGTGCAGTCCAATGGTCATAGTGAGACATTGCAAGAACGAGATGGACCAATGATCTTTCAGATCCGCAATGATCAAGATGGCGTACATTTACATACTGCTGTTGGGATGAGATTAGATGATCCGGAATTGATCAAGAAAGAAAAACAAATCCGCGGTTCTTTGCGTTTGCAGAAGAAGGATAGTGAACTTGGTGCGGTATGCCAAGGTGGAGCAGGTGGGCTAACGGCAGGGTTTATGGTCCATAATGACAATGCTTATGATGTTGTTATGAAAAATGATGCGGGTGAAATACTTGGCAAAGCAAAAGCCGGGCAGGATTTTGATTATGTGATCCATACTGACCAAAGCGGCAGATATACTTCACCAAAGCAGTTTCTGCCAGTTGGCAGCTATACATTGCGAGAAACAGAACCACCAAAAGGCTACCTTGGTACAGAGCAGAGATATACCTTTCAAATTCAAGAAGGCAGAACAGAAATTGTATGTTTAGATACCTTTGCCAATGCGATTAAACGTGGAGGATTCCGTGTTCAAAAGTATGATTGTTTAACAGGAACTAGACCACAGGGTGATACAGATCTCAAAATGTCATTTAAAGTTCTTTCTAACAATGACCATCCTGTCAAAGTAGGGGGACAGACATATCAAAAAGGGGATGTTGTCTTCTCTGCTTCCACCAATGAAAAAGGTTTTTATGAAAGTGCATTAGATCTATTGCCGTATGGCAGCTATACGTTGGAAGAAGTAACACCGCCAGTTGGATATAACAAATCAGGTAGGACTTCTGCAGTATTCCAAATAAACGAGGATCATACATATGCTGATCTGACACATGGAGAGATCGCAGATGATGTAATGAGAGGAAGCTTGCGTTTGCATAAAGTTATCACTGACGATAAACCTACAAATTGGGTGGATAATGAATATGGTGCTGTGTTTGGTGTTGTAAAGACAGCATATGTAAAGAAATATGGTTCTGTACAGAAAGCACTGGCACATCAGTATGATGTCGAGCCTGAAAAGATGTTGGATAACTATTGGGTCACGAAAAATCTTTTCTGTGGTAAACAAACTGTTGATACCATAAACAAAGATGGTGCTGACCCAGATCTTATGACAGGTTATGAATATGCAATGATCCGTACAGGTGAAACAGGTATTGCATATACAGGGAAAAACGCATTGGCATATGGTTCCTATACGGTTGCTCAGCTGTCAGCCTTGAATGATACTGTGAATTTTGATCATACACCTGTAACGATCGATATCTTTAAAGATGGGGTTGAGATCACACTGGAAGCTGCCAATACAAAAAAGAAATACCGTCTTGCTTTGGTTAAAATGGATGCTTTGCTCAATAAACCAGTTACTCTGCATTCAGCAACCTTTAGGATCTTCCAGCTGAAGGATGAATATGGAAGATGGAAAATAAGAAGAGTAAAGCAGAAAGTAGGTTCTAAAGTGTATGATACGTTCCGGACAGCGAGTATGCATGGTCATGAGAAGCTGAAGCCTGGTACTTTCTATGCTGGTGAAGAAGCAGATGGTTCGGTCGTATTACCGCTTTTGTTAGAACCAGGTGTTTACCGGATCGAGGAAATGGAAGCACCAGAAGGCTACATGCAGATGAAACCAGTGGATGTGACGATCTCATCGAAAAACATTACGGAAGTAGATGAGGATGGAGATCCTTATGTGGTCGTAAAAGTTGATAATCGAAGAAGATACGGAAAATTGATATTGGATAAGTACATTGAAGATATATACGCTGATACAGATCTTTTACCAGACGATATTCTGTCACAGATCGAATTTACCCTAACCGCAGCAGAGGATATCGTTGATCTTTTAGACGGCAGTATCATCACGAAAAAAGGAGAACCAGCAAGGGATATCTATGGTCATATCATAGGTGTCTTCCACCCAGATGAACACGGTCATGTTGAGTTGACACATCTTCCTTTAGGTAAATATGAATTGAGAGAAACATATGTACCGGAGGGGTTAGTATGCAATACGGAAGTGCTACACATCGATATGCGAGGTTTGAAAGGAAAACAAGAAGAAACGATAGAAGAATTTAAGCTGAAGAATGTACCAACGGTAATAGAGTTATCTAAAAAAGCGATTACGGGAGAAGATGAATTGCCGGGGGCACAGATCGAGATCATTGAACAGGTTTCAGGAGAAGTTGTAGATCGTTATGTTTCTGGTAAGAAGCCGCATATCATTAAAGGTTTGAAGCGAGAACACACTTACATCATGAAAGAAGTATGTACGCCAGAGGATGGGTCATATGTGCAGGCGGATGAGATCACCTTTACAGTTGCGTCAGATGGTTCGACAAAACCTGTAACGATGTACAATGCACAAACATCATTGCGCAAGAGTGATGCATCAGGTGCTTTTGTAGAAGGTGCTGCGATTGTTGTCTTGGATAAAGATGGAAACACGGTAGATCAGTGGGTAAGTGACGGCAAAACAGCACATGTGATTCATCACTTGAAGGCGGGTCAGACATATACAGTCAAGGAAACAAAAGTGCCGGCTGGTTATGTTAAATTTAAAGATATCGTATTTACAGCTGACGGGAAACATGATGTAGAGATCAAAGCTGTGGATGTCAAAGAAACGGTAGAAAAACTTGATGAAGATGGAAATCATGTAAAAGGTGCACATTTAGAAGTTAAGGACACAGCTGGTAATGTGATAGATCAATGGGATACTGGACGCCATATCGTGGATTTGGCAGAACATAGGAAAGAGCTGAAGAAAAATGGCAAAGTACAATGGAAAATGGAAGATGGCACATACTATGATGTGGTTGAAAAAGAAGAGACGTATGAAGTTTTGATCACCTATCCTGATGGCCACAGGGAAAGAGGGCTCGTAGATGATCAAGGGGATGAGATCAAGCATTATGTATCTGGGCTTGTAAGTGGAAATACATATACGATCCATGAAGCAGAAACGCCGCAGGGATATTACTATGCAAAGGATCTTATGCTCATGCCGCTTTCTAGACAAGACAGCAGTCATCGCTTGGTCGATGAGCGGGTGAGATACAAACTAGCTAAAGTAGATGAAGAAGGAAATATGGTAGAAGGTGTCAAGATGAAGCTGGAAGATATTACAGATCCAGACCACATCAAACAGATTCCTTTGCCACATGATGGTCTCAGCCAGAAAGAACCATTCATCTTAGATGGTGTGCTTCAGGCAGGACACACATATCGCTTTACAGAATTGGCGGTTACAGAAGGTTTTGCTAAACCGCAGGAAGCAGAAATGGAATTTGTGGTTCCTAAATATGGTTCAGCAGAGTGGACGTGGATTCGGTTTGTGAACCTGCACAACCATGTGTCGATCATGAAAGTAGATGAGCGTGGTGATGCTTTAGCAGGGGCACAAATGGCTGTGTTAGAAGCTGAGATCGATCCTATTACCAAGGAAGTTAAAGATGGTAAAGTTGTACATCAGTATGTATCTCAACAAGGGCCGGAAGATATCTCTGCTTATGTAAAGGGAGATGGTACACCATATATCCTAAGAGAAGTACAAGCTCCATTTGGCTATCAAAAGATCGATGATATGCTGTTTACGATCCAGCCGAAAGAGGCAGGTAAGGTCAAGGTGCTAACAGCAATCGATGTCCATGCACCAATACGTGTACGTGTTCATAAAGTAGACCGTGAAGATCATCGTAAAGCTTTGGCAGGAGCAGAATTCACACTGTATGACAAAAATGGAAAGGTCGTTAAAACGCGTGATGGCAAGGATGCGGTAGGTGTGAGTGATGCAAATGGTAATGTACTTTGGGATGTGCAATATGCGGAAGGTATGTATGTACGTGAGACGAAAGCACCAGATGGTTATCAGTTGAATAGCCGCAATCATCCGATTGTAGTAGAAGATCCATCTGTATTTGAAGGGGAAGGAATCGTGGAAGTGTTGATCGAAGATGAGAAAGATACCAAAACAGGTGTAGCCACTGGTACTATTGTGCCGCTGGGGGCTGCTGTAATGACTATGACAGCTGTATGTCTGCTTGCGGTACGCAGGAGAATGGATGCCTAGAAGGGGTAAGAGGATGCTGCGGCATCCTCTTTTTGAACTTTTGATCTTACTTCTATCTTTGTTGAGTATATATAGTTGGTGGACTTTCTTGCATCAAAAACAGACAGAAAAGCAGACAGAAGATGTCATTGTTCATCTACAAGAACAACAAGAGAATGATAGTTTTGCTTTTTACGAGTATCTGAAGAAGATCAACCCTTGCTGTATAGGCTGGGTGGAATGGGAGAGCGGTGTGATACGTGAACCTATCGTACAAGGTACATATAACACAGACTGGATACGCCGTGATTTCTATGGAAGATATGATCCCTATGGAACTGTCTTTGTGGATGCCTTAGCAGATCTTTCAGGAGATAACATTACATTGTATGGTCATGCAAAAACTGGAGATATGTCATCACATCTTAAATTTTCTGCTTTGCAGAGAATGAATCAACAATCGTATTGGCAAGAGAACCATACCCTTTTTGTAAACTGGCAGGGACATATATACCATTACAAAGTTGCAGCAGCTTGTATCGTGGATACGATCCATGATACGTGGGCGTATGAACAGAATGTATTTTTAAACGAAGAAGACAAGGAGAAATGGATGGATGAAGTGATGGTGAGAAATGAGATTGAAAGTGGTATTGCATTAGACATAGAAGATCATTTCCTGACATTTCAAACATGTGTAGATGAGAATAGCGGCAGGCGCATGGTCGTTATTGCAGTAAGAGAAGAGGGGTAAATTGTGTAGGAAGTGATGATTTCGTATATAATCATATCTATGAAAAACATTATGATATTTGGTGCGGCAGATGTAGATATTGCTGCATATGTAAAACAACTTCCTAAGGGAAATGAAGAAATGGAGATATTGCATAGTGAGCAAAGGCTTGCTGGTGCAGGAATCGCAGCAGCTAAGACACTGCAGGGACTGAAATTGACATATGATTTGATGGCACCATGTGGAACAGGTGTATATGGAGATGCGGTTAGAGAAATGGCTGAGAAGGAGGGTATTACGCTGCATATTGAACGTGAAGGTATGAATGGTTGTACATACCACATGATCGATCCGCAGGGCAGATCATCCGCTATGCGTGTTCCTGGAGTGGAATATGACTTTGATGAGAACGATACGATGTATGCAGATGCGGATGATATTCTAGCCTTAGTTGTATTTGGGGATATGTTGAGTGGTGAGAATGCAGAAGAACTTTTAACATTTGCAGATCGCTGCGATGTACCGCTGTATTTTATACCAGATGGCATGTTGGAAGATATGGACGAAGATATCAAAGAAGCACTCTTGGATTTTCAAGCATGCTGGATCTTAAGAGAAGGAGAAGCGGAAGAACTTACAGGACAAGAGGATATGGATGCGTCAGTTGAGGTCCTATGCAAAGATGGCAGTACAGTTGTTATGATCGGAAAAGATGGTTTATTGTGCAGATGTGATGGAGAGGACTTCCGCACACCTTCTACAGATGATCTTTTCGAAGAAGAGGAAACGATCCATGCGGCAGCAACAGCTTTTGTGGCAGTTACAGTAGCTGGTGTAGATAAAAAGAATGCTTTGATGTTTGCCTGTGGTATTGCTGAACGTATGACGAAAAATGGTGGTGTGATGGATGACTTTGATTGGACAGAACAACGTCAGAGACTAGTTCGTATGATCACATATAAAGCATGAACAAAATACGGAATATTATGTCTTGGTATAAGATCACACAACAATTGCAAGCAATCGCTCATACAAATGCAAAAGATGGAAAGATCTATGCTTTCTTAGATATGGATGGAGTAGTGAATGTATTTTTTCCAGAAGGTACACCAGAATATGCCTATCGGTTAGAACATCAAAATGATGAGATGTGCATGGCAGATCGTGCCGGTGTGAAACGATTGTCAAAACTATTCATGCAAAATGATATCTATGTTGTGATCTCATCTACATGGCGATTAGATGGTATCGATTTCTGTCGTACATATCTAGAAAAGGCAGGGATGGACAAGCGTGTTCATATTGTTGACGGTACACCATATATGTCGCAGAGTTGTAGAGAAATGGAGATTGTAACATATCTTCTAGAGCACCAAGATTTTAAACAGTTCATCATCTTAGATGATATGGCAATGCCACATTTAAAAAAACATTTGCTGCATTGTGATTGTACGAAAGGATATACCGAAGAATTACACCAAAGAGCAGAACGATTACTAAATGATCATGCATGATAAGCAAGATCGTTCCTGTTTTTTTCTTTTCTACTTTCTCAAAGTTATGCAGGAATATAAACAGATCAGTTATGATACGATCATGGTTGATCTGTTTTTTAGTCCCGAATTGTCAAGCCAATTGCAACACAGTTGAATAGTAGACTTCATATGGTG